>NZ_JAAGPK010000083.1:0-36426 GCF_017104685.1 Burkholderia sp. Tr-20355
TGGCAGGCGCCGCGCGACGGCCTCGTCGGATTTCAGCGACGCGGCCAGATGCAGCGCGGTCGTCGTCATGCCGCCCAGGCCGACGATCACGAGCAGCGCGAGGAGCGAGATGCCCTCGGTCGCGGCGACCACCGCCTTGACGCCCAGGAAGCGGAACACCTGACCGGTGATCGTGTCGACGAACGCCTCCGCCGCTTCGACGCCATCCAGTTCCTCGCCGCTCTTCACGGCCCACACGATCGTCAGGGCCAGCCGCGCGCAGCCCCACAGATTCACCGTGACCTGATCCACTTCCGCGGGGATCTTGTACTTCTTGCCGGCGATCTTGAGCGCCGCGGCCCGTCCGTACCCGACGACGGTGTTCAACAGCCAGAGCAGGTTGTTGAGCCCCTTGCCGTCGTTGCACGAGAAGCCGCCCGCGTCGCTCGCGATCATCCACGGCACGCTGAAGAACGCGGAGCCGAAGCCCATGAACAGCGAGCCGGTGCCGATCGCCTCGACCTCGACCTCCTCGGTCTGCAGCGCGATCTCGATGGTGTCGAGAATGGTCGCGGCAAAGATGCAGACCGACGCCGATACGCCGAAGAAGACCGCGATGGCCGATTTCTGCTCGGCGCTGACCATCAGCGAAACCTCGGACTTCGGCGCGATTCCGCTCTGCTCGGCGAGCCACTGCGCGGTGAACGACGACTTGAAGCGGGTGACGCTCGCGGCGTCGGGGAACGGCGCTTCATGCTTCACGAGCTTGTACAGCAACGTGCCGGGGATGGCGACGACGTACGAGAACAGGTCGCGCACCTTGAAGCTCAGCGACGAGCCGGTGATCAGCTTGTAAAGCTGCGACACGAACGGGATTTCCCATTCGGTGTCGAACAGGTCCTTGACCGCACCGATCACGTCGGCGACCAGGTCGAGAATCGTCAGGACCAGGCCCTTGGCCGCGCTCAACGCGAACTGGGTGACGGCCTCCATCACCTTGACGGTGCCGGCGAACAGCAGGTCGAGCACGCGATCGGGCGTGCGGCCGATCTGTTCGAAGTAGGCGGCGGCGTCGTGGAACGCGTTCTTGCCCTGGCCGAACTCGAAGTTGTCGGCGACTGCCTTCAGCTTTTCGCACAGGCCCTGGAGCGGATCGGCGGCGACGGCCAGCGCATCGCCACGGGACAACACGCGCGTCGATTTGTAGTTATCCGAAAAGGCGTTGAGCAGCACGTTGTGGCTGGTCGACTCGCCGATGCGCGGGTCCGGGCGATCGACGTCGTCCGCGTACTGGCCGATCCCGAGCTTCGGGTCGAGTTGCGCGAGGAACGTGTTGACGGCCTTGTCGATCTCCGTCTGCAGGTGGTCGAAACCGGCCGCCACCTGGCCTTTCACCGCCTCGACCGCCAGGAGCAGGTAGTCGAAGGTCGCGTCGAACGTATGGCGGGTGGCCTCCGCCGATCGCTTGATGTCGCCCCACGCGAAGAAGAAGGCCAGCCACTCGTACAGTTCCTTGAAGAACACCTTGAGCTTGTTCCAGATGCCCTCGACGATGTCGAACGCCTGCTGGAAGAGCTTGATGGTCTTGTCGATCAGGTACGTCACGCCGTCGATCAGGAAGTTGAAGACGACCTTGATCTCGTTGACGAGGCGCGTGACCGGATCGACGATGGTCGTCACGACGAATTCCTTCAGGCCGTCGATGATGCGGCCGACGCCGTTCTTGATCGCGTTCCAGATGTCGCCCCAGTCGATGCCGAGAAAGCCGGCATTCGCCAGGGTTTCGTCGCCGGACGACGCGAGCGCGCGGGAGCGCAACAGGTAGGCGCCGGCCTGGTCCGCGGTCAGGTCGTCGTAGTGCACGCCGGTATCGGTGAACGACACCCGCCAGTGCTGGGCGGGCACGTCTTCCGGCACGAGCGCGAACGGGTCGGCCGTGCCACGCGTCGTATGCCGCAGCCCGACGAGCGAGCGGTTGGCGCCGAGGTAGCGCAGGCTCCGGGCCGACGCGTTGGCCGGCATGCCGAACGACATCGACTGGCGCATGATCTTCGCCACGTTCTCGGCGTTTTCGCGGGTCCGGAAATCCCCGGCCAGCAGGTAGGCGCCGGAGGCGGTCTTCGCGTTCCAGACGGCGTCGGTGTCGACCGCGTGCATCTTCTCCTGCAGCGCGCCGTTCGGCTCCACGGTGACGCCTTCGCCCGGCTGCATGAACTGCGTGCGGACGTGGTAGCTGGGGCTCGCGAGGCTGTTGGTGAAGCGCTCGATCACCACCTTGCCGCCGCCGCCCGACAGCACCGGGATCGTGTAGTCCGGGCTCGCCTGGTAGTAGAGGCCGTTGATGCGCAGCGGCACCATCGACGCGGCATCGATCTGCACCCGGGCGTTGACGGCAAGCTGGCCGGCGTCGTCCAGCACCGTGATCTCGGTGGCATGGGTCGGCACCGACGTCATCTCGCCCGTGCCCTGCAGGCGGATTTCCTCGTTGGTCCACTGGGTCGTCTTCGGGTCCTGCCAGAAGCGGTACAGCCTGCTGTCCGACGACACGGAATACGCTTCCGAGTAGCCGGCGGCGTTGCGGCCGACGGTGAATTTCGTGTTGGGCACCGGGTTGCCGAGTTCGAACAGGCTCGACCAGCTCACCTTGTTGAGCCCGCTGCTGATCTGCCGCGTATGGTAGAGCCGCTGATCCTTGCCGATCGCGAAGACCTCGAGCAGGCCGCCTGCGTTGATGACCGCCCGCAGGCCCGTGACCGGCGCCGCGTTGCTGACCAGCACCCAGTCGTCGAACTGGATGCCCGACGTGCTGTATTTCTTCTCGCGCTTTTGCCAGATGCCGAAGTCGGTATCGATGATGAAGATGTTCAGGCGCTTCTCCTGGTCGGCCACGACGGCGAGGTCGATCGCCTTCTTGTAGCCGAGCGTCGTGAAGTAGGAGAAGCGGAAGTCGCTCTGCGCGAACAGCACGGCGTTGTCCGGACCGATGGCGAACAGCGACTGCTGCACCGGATCGTTCGCGCACATTGCGATGCGCTTGACCGTGGCGTTGTCCGGGCTGCCCTGGCTCTTGCGGATTGGTACCCAGTCGGTCGACCCCCAGGTGCCGTCCGGCCGCAGATAGCTGCTGCCGACTTCGTCGTTGTCGAGCACGACGTTGACGTAGACGTTGCCGAAATTCCGGGTCGACAGCATCTGCTTGAGCGGGCGTTTCGCGCCGGCGGGCTGGCAGTCGGCCTGCGCGTAGCGGCCGTCCTGCCATCGGCTCAGCGTCAGCTTGCCGCTGGCGCCGATGCCGAGGAGATTCGGATTGTCGTAGTCGTTGCTGCGCGCGAGACAGGGGCTGATCTGGCTCGCGGTGACGCCGAGGTCGGTTTCGGTCCAGCCGGTGTCCGACTGGTTGTCCGCGCGGATCCGGTAGACCTTCTGCGCGGTGCCGGACGAATAGATATCGAGGCGCCCGGCGGCATTGAGGAACGTCGAGATGTCGCTCGCGCCGGTGACCGGGCGGATGATCTCGTAGCTTTCCATCAGACGGGTGCTGACCTGCAGGCCCGATTTCGGATCGGGTGCGTTGCCGTAGAGCGAAGCGGACAGCGACGGTGGGACGGTATGAACGCCAGGCATGGGATCTCTCCAGTGAAAGGGTGGGCGGTGACGGCTAGGGCGTGTCGCGCGTGAGCGTGCGCGCCGTTTGCAACAGGGGCGCTGTCCAGCGCCAGCGCATGTCGGTGGACGAGCAGACCGTGGCCTGCGCGCCGGCGTGGGGGCCGAGCATCCCGGCCAGCTGCGCGGCCGCGCGCGCGAAACCGGCGACGCCGTGCCGGGCGCCGCGGCGCAGCGCATGCACGAGTTCCCACAGGTCGGGGTAAAAGGCGGTCAGCCGCGCGCGATGCGCGGGGTTCTCCGCGACGAACGCGATGGCGTCCAGCACGGTGTCGCGCGCCGCGCGGCAGGCGGCGTGGCCGGCGCCGCCCAGCGAGGTCAGCGCCGTCGCGACGTTCGCGTTCACGCATGCATCCACCGGATTGGGGGCCGCACGGCGGTCGAGCCAGGTCCGGCACGCCCCTTGCGCGATCCACGGATCGGCGGACTCCGGGCGGTAGTGCAGCCGCCACGGATGCAGCACACGCTCCAGCGCGTCGCAGGCCTCGGCCGCGGTGCGCCGTCCGAAGCGGGCAAGCAGCGTCAGCGCGAGCGCGGTATCGTCGGCATCCGCGGGCAGGTCGACGCCCAGCCAGGACGGCATCCGGCCGGGCGGATAGAAACGGAACGCGCCCGGGCAGGTGAGCGAGGCGCAGCTTTCGAGGAAGTCGAGGCCGCGGGCGATCGCGCGATCGGCCGTCCCGGCCGGCAGGCGCGCAAGCGCGTCGAGGACCAGGGCCGTGACGAAGGCGTTCTCGTCCGCGTAGCGCCGGTCGCCGACGGTCACGCGCGACGGGAACGCGCCGCCGGGCGCCTGCGCGGAGAGGAGCGCATCGAGCGCGTGGACCGGGGCGCGGCTCGCGCGGGCGGGCAACGCGGCGCTCATGACGACGTCTCGGGATGGTCCGGCGTCAGTCCGATGGCCACGGTCGCCGGCTGGTCCGATGCCACGACGATGCCGAACATCCCGTGCCGGGTCACGAAGCCGCTCGCGCCGGCCAGCGGTTCGCTGAGCGCGCGATAGAAGTGCGTGTCCCATCCGCGGGCGGCGGCCACGCGCAGCACCGTTTCGCGGATGCGGCCGTCGCCGCCGAACAGGTCGTTGGCGACCGCATACAGCGTGAACGTCGACGCGCCGTCCGGGCCGGCACCGATGCTGACGCCGAAATCGGCCGCCGGCAGCGCGGCCTCGATCGCGCTGCAGCAGGCATCCTGCAGCAGGCCGAGCACTTCGTCTGCGCGGTGCTCGAGTCGTGCCGCCGCCATCAGCAGCGGCACGTCCGCGCGGAACAGCCGGCGCGTGCGGAGGTAGAGCTCGGCGCGCCGGCCCGCCGGTTGCCAGCCGGCCATGACGGGCCACGCGCCGCGCCGGACGATGCCCGACAGGTCGCCGAGATGGCGGGTGCCCCAGGCCAGCGCGTGCTCGGCGCCGCGCCCGGGCACCTCCGCATAGAGCTTGAAGCGGGGCTTGCCGGCGCCGTGCCGGCCGCCGATCCATGCGCCGTAGGCGAGCGCCGCGTTGTCCTGGAACGACGCGATCGCCGCGAGGTCCGCGGGTTCGATCGACTCGTCCGACAGCGCGGCGATCGCGGCACCCGCGCGACTCAACCGGCGCGCGGGCGGCGTGTCGGGGCCGGCGGGCTCGACGGTATAGCGCAGTTCCGGGCGGCCGAACGCGATGGAGATTTCCACCGGAAAGCCGCTGCGTCCCAGTTTGCTGTCGTTCCAGGCGGCGGGTTCCGCCGGCGAACGGTCGCGCAGCAGGTGCCGCAGCGCGGCGTCCGGCGCGGGCGCCGCGGCCTGGCGTGCGGGCGTCCCGTGCGAGGACGCCAGCGCCAGCGCTCGCTGCACTGCCGGGTGGAGTTCGGCCATGGGCATGGTGGGCGTTCGTGCGTGAAGGCCGCGCTCAGGACAGCGTCGGCGGCAGCGACAGGCGCGGGTTGTCGCTGGACGTCGGTGCCTTGTGCTGTGGCGACGTGCCGTCGGCCGGATAGTAGGTCGCCGACCATCGGAACGACGGGCCGTAGGTTCCCGATGGCGGCAGGTAGGCCCACCACGCATCGGCGCTGTTGCGGTCGAACGAGATCGTCTGTTCGTTTTCACGTGCGGCATCGCTGCCGGTCCACAGGCTCGCTTCCACGCGCACGTAGCGCTCCCAGGAGACGGACTGCGCCGATACCTGGACCGTCGCGAGCGCGATCTCCGGCCCGGCGGGCGTCAGCTCGAATGGCGATCGGGTCAGCGCGATCGGCTTCGGCCTGCCGCCAACGTCGGGCGTTGCCGTGCCCGCGAAGCTCAGCACGACCCGCTCCGGCTCGACCGCGGCGACGCGCGTTTCCCAGGTCGGCGCGCTCGGGGTGAGGTTGATCTGCGGCAGGCCGGTCTGGAGTTGCCAGCCGGAGCCCAGTTCGAGCGTCTGGACCGACGTGAGGCGCATCGCGCTGTAGAGCGGCGGCGTGGTCAGCATGCCGGGCGCAAAGACGCGCACCAGCCGCGTGCTGAGCGGATAGGGCACCTCGAAGCGGCCCTGCGGCACGGCCTCGCCCTCGAGGTTCGTCGATCCGCTGGACAGCACATAGGTCAGGCCGGCCACCAGCGGCCGCGCACGATCGTAGTCCTGGCCGGGGCGCAGCAGGACCGACCGTTGCGCGCGGGACAACTCGGCCGTCTTGGGTTGGTTGTCGTACTGCCAGGTCAGCGTCACTTTCTCGACCACGTCGAAGTCGATGGCGTCGCTGGCCAGCAGGATGCGGCCGAAATCGTCGAGCACGATCGACCGCGCGCCGTCGCTCGCGCGGGCCGGCGCGGTCCACGCAGGCGTGCCGTCGGTATAGGTGACCGTCCAGTCGTAGACGAACCATGCCTGTTCCGGCGGCGCGAACGGCAGCGAGAGCGTCACGCTCGGGTGCGTCTTGGCGAGTTCTGCAGTCCTGACCACGCCGTCGTAGCCGGTCACGCGCAACGCGACGGCGGCCACCGCGAATGCGTCGACGTCGGCGGCGGCGATCGAGAAGCGAACGTCGGCCGGCGGCGCGGGGATGATGGCGATGCCTTGCGTGGCCACGCCCGTGCCGGATCGCCGGGTGCCGTCCGTCATCGCGTAGTCGGCGGCCCATTCGACGATGCCCGGGCCGGGCAGCGCGAAGCACCACGCATACGGCCGCTCGCGGGTGAAGGTGTGGGACTGTCCCCCGACGGCGACCTGTACCGAGGACACGGCCGTCCAGTCGAGCGCGTCGAGCAGCGCCGTGACGGAGACGGGTTCGGCGGCGCCGCCGATCGTGGCCTCGGTGCCGACGAAGGGGACCGGAGCGCGCGCGACCTGTTCGCCGGCCTCGTAATCGAGCACCGAGGCGTAGAACGCCTGTCCCGTGTCGGCCGCGGCCACGTCGATCTGCCACGTGCGCCGCGGCGTGTCGGTGTCGAGGACGAGCGTCGCTTGCTGGTAAGCGTTGCGTACCGGATCCTTGAACTCGAGCAGCAGCGTCGCCCGCCGGGGGGCGGGAGGCGATGCGGGGCCGGATTCGGTCGCCAGCTTGACGGTGTAGGTGAGCGTTGTCATGGTCGCGCGCTTGGGTCGGTCGGGAGGGCGGTCAGACCAGGTCGGTCTCGTCGGCCTTGTCGGTCTCGTCGAGGTCGCGGGTCAGGACGTCGCTTGCCGGCAGCCGTACCGAATAGACCGGCTTCGTCCCGCCCTTGGTATCGTGGGGCAGCACCAGCGTGTTGTTGTCGTAACTGCCCTGCGGCCCTTCGACGCCGCGGTTGGTCCCGGCTTCGAAGTAGGTCGTCGCGTACTGGAATTCCGTCGACGCATCGACTTCGCGCGCGAACGTGTAGTAGTAGGGCGACGGGAGGATCGTGGTGCCGTTCGACAGCGTCGTGGGCTTGAAGATGCAGGAGTCGATGTCGGTCTTGCCCGACCCCGACGCGCGGTACATCTGGACTTCGACCTGGATGTACGTCTTCCAGTCGACCAGCGACGGATCGAACGTCACCGTGAAGGGCAACTGGACCGGGAACACGTCCAGTGCGAACGACGGCGTGTTGCCGTAGCGCACCTTGCGGACCGCGACGGATTTGCGCGTGTTGTTCTTGTCGCGGTAATAGACCGTGCCGTCGACCTGGACGGTCGAGGTGCTGCGCTTGACGGCCTGGTATTCCCACGTGCCGGTGTAGTAGTCCTCGATCCCCAGTTCGTGGAACTTGTGCGTCTGGCGATCCGGGCTGTCCGGCTGGTCGGTGTAGCCGGTCGTCAGCGAGACGCCGGTGATCGCCGGCAGCGCGATACTACCCCCCGGAATCGTGTCGTTCATGACGGTGACCGTGAAGTCGGCGGGGGCGATCATGCTGTAGACGGTCAGGGTCTGGCTGTTCACCACCGGGTACACCGACTGCGGCTGGTTGACGATGATGTCGCCGTTCGTCAGCACGTAGGTGACCGCATAGCTGTAGTTCGCGCCGCTCGGCTGATAGCTGTGGCTGCGGAACTGCACGGCCTGGGCGTTCTTGGTGACCTTGCGTTGATCGACGAACAGCTTGGAGCCGGCGGTCGGCAGGTACGTGAAGTCGATCAGCACGAAGTCGACGTTGTTGCCCGGTTTTTCCGATGCGAATGCGATGTTCGAGCAGATGAACTCGGCTTGCTGGTAGCCGAGGTCGGTGTTGGAAATCTGGAGCTGGTCGCTGCTGCTCTTGAATGGCGGCGACGTGAAGGCATCGCCGTCTTCGGGCTCGACCTGGTACCAGTACGTGTATTCCGATACGAATTGCTTGTTCGCGCCGAAGAAACCGTTGGATTCGTAATGCCAGGTATTGGCCGTGTCGGCGGTGAATGCGTTGGATTCCGGCTGGCCCTTGCCCGGATAGTCGATCGTCACGGTGACCTTCCTGATGCCCGCGTTCTTCAGGTCGGCCGACATCGTCACGGACACATCCAGCGTGCGGTTGTCGACCGTCTTGTCCAGCCGGCTCCAGACCGTCTTGTCGAAGGTCGGCAGGAAGCCCTGCGGCATGATCGTCCAGTCGATGACCTCGTTTTCCTGGTAGACGCGCTGGAACGAGCCGATCGAGTTGATGCTGAAATCGTCGGCCGCGCTCGCGCCGAGGCGGCGCGCGACATCGTCGGCGGCGGCCTGGACCAGCCCCTCGAGCGTCGTGAACGCCCAGTCGTGGACGCGTTGCCGGAACTCGTCCGACGGCTGGACCGACCACGCCAGGTCGACCTTGCCGGAATCGGACTTCTGCATGTATTCGCGGATCGTGGTGCGCCGTCCGGTCTCGCTGCCCCAGACGTTGCGGTCGATGTGGACGGTCTTCTGGTAGCTGGCGGCGATCGCGCAGTCGTAGGTCACGGTGGCCTTGACGGCCGGCAGCTGGCTCAGCGTCGTGGCGACATACTGGATCGACCAGGTCGACAGGCCGACGCCCGAGTCGAAGATGTCGCGAATCGCCTTGACGTCGGCGGCGGTCTTCAGGTCGATGATGAACGTCGCCGCGTTGCTGCCGAAATTGGACGGCGTGACGTTGAGCTGCGTATCGGGCGCCGTGGACGGAAGCGTCAGCGTCAGGAACGCCTGGGCGTCGTTCCACACGAACTGGCCGAATTCGATGCCTTGGCCCAGGACGTTCTTCACGGCCTGGTAGGCCTCCGGGTCGATCACGAGTTCGGCCGTAAACGTCACCGTGCCGGCCGAGCCGCTGTTCGTCCTGAACTCGGTCAGCGCGAACGCCGGAAGGGTGATGCCGTCGACGGTCTGGGTGGCGAGCTGGGGTTTCGGCACGATGTACCAGAGATTCGTGTTCGCGAAATCGCGATAGACGGTGACGCTCTTCCTGTCGTTGTCGTACTTGATGACTCGGGAGTCCTGAATATTGATCATTTCCATCTCCAGTTGAGAACGTGTGGTGTGTCATGCGAGTCCGGCGGAAATTCGCGCGCGGTGCGGCCCGAATCCCCGCCCCCGGACGGAGGGCCGGGTCGAGGTGCGGGGTTTCCGAACCGCGTTACGCCGGACATGTGCCGGTTCGAGGTCAAACGCTCACGGACCCTTCGGGCGGGCTTCCCGTATCGATGCGCCGAAGGTACAGGTGGAAATTAGGCAGTCTGGTGCGACGGTGCAATTACAGGCAATTACACCTGGCGCGATGGCGTGAGACCGATCGGTGCCGGGCGAGGAACGTGGGCCGCGGGCGGCGCCTGGTTGGCGCCGGGAACGAACCGGAAGGGGCGCGCCGGGTGGCGCGCGGATCGTTTGTCGGCCCCCGGGCCGAACGGGGCACGATTTTCCCGATCAAGCGGTCGCGACCGGTAAAACTTGATCGGTAAATGTCCGGACGCGCAGTGAATTATTTTCCGGCTATAGTGAAACCACTGAGGGTAGACGCGGCGCCTTTTGCCGATGCCGTTCAGGTCACGACTGTAGACGGGTGCTGTATGAAAAATAAAACCGACAAGATCACCGGACCGATCTGGGGCGTAGCAGCAGGATTGCTTCTTGCTGGGGCAGGATTGAGTCTGGGCATTCTCCCGGCGTCGCTGCGCGGCGCGGGAAGCGCAAACGACTTCATGGCGTCCGGCATCGCGATGCTCGGCATCTTTCTGGTCGTTTATTCCACGCACGAATTGCGAAGACAGCGCACGCACTGAGCGTTCGCGCGCCGCCGATCCACGAACGACGACCTGAGCGGGGCGGCCGCACGCTCGCGCGCGGTGCGCTTACGCCTTGCGGATTTCGTGGTTGTAGACGAGTTCGACGATTCGCTTCGTCGGAATACTGGCGCGCAGCCCGTCGACACCGTCGATCGGAAACCACTTGCATTTCTCGATCTCGTTGCTCGCTTGCGGCGTCTGGTCCGGGCCGACTTCCGCAAAGAACACGTGATGGATCTTCGCGAGCCCGGTGAACTGCATCGAATACGTCAGGTCCTGGCCGGTCATGCCGGTTTCTTCGCACAGCTCGCGATGCGCGGCCTCGAGCGGCGTTTCCCCGCGTTTGATGGTGCCGCCGGGCAAGGCCCAGCGCGACGCCGTGCGCGCGACGAGCAGCACGCGCGCGTCGCGGTAGCAGACGATGGTCGCGCGTTCCTTGACCTGGACGGTCGTTGCCGCGGGGGCGTTGTTGGGGGCGGGGACTTGGGGCATATCGTGATTCTAACCAGCACGAATCGATCGACCAAGGTGGCCTGACCGGGTTTGACTTTTGATTGTCCTGGCCGGCGCGCCCAAGCGCCGTCGGGGCCATGCCGCGCCGGCTACCCGGCTGCGGCTCAAGCATCGGGTGCCGCGCGTGCTGCAACCGGCCAGGCCGCAAGTCATCCTGACCGGTTCCACGTCAGCGCTTCGGCAGAGCGGGCGGCCGGACGTCGCGTTCGGCGCGTCGAGGTTCGCGCGCAGCGGCGCCGCCTGTCAGGCACGCCGCGTCGCCCTGCGGCGCGTCCGGTCATTTCTTTTCCGGCAGGAACCAGTTCATCACGAGCGCGCAGATGCCGCCCGTCGCCACACCCGATTCCAGTACGTTCTTCAGCGCGTGCGGCAGGCTGTTGAGGATGTCCGGCACCTGCGACACGCCGAGGCCGAGCGCCAGCGACACCGCGATGATCAGCAGCGCGCGACGATCGAGCTGGACACCCGCGAGGATGTTGATGCCCGAGGCGGCCACCGCGCCGAACATCACCATCGCCGCGCCGCCGAGCACGGGCTCCGGCACGGCCTGCAGCACGCCGGCGACGACCGGGAACAGGCCGAGCACCACGAGCATCCCCGCGATCCAGATGCCGACGTGGCGGCTCGCGACGCCGGTGATCTGGATCACGCCGTTGTTCTGCGCGAACACCGAGCTCGGGAACGTGTTGAACACGCCGGCCAGCAGCGAGTTCGCGCCGTTGACGAGCACGCCGCCCTTGATGCGCTGCATCCACACCGGGCCTTCGACCGGCTCGTTCGAGATCTTGCTGGTGGCCGTGACGTCGCCGATCGCCTCGAGCGACGTGACGAGATAGATGATCAGCATCGGCACGAACAGCGACCACGAGAAGCCGATGCCGAAGTGCAGCGGCGTCGGCACCTGGAACAGCGCGGCCTGGTGCATGCCCGTGAAGTCGAGGCGGCCGAGGAACGCGGCCGCGAGGTAGCCGATCACGAGCGCGATGACGAGCGCGGTACTGCGTACCCAGACGACCGGCACGCGGTTCAGCAGGATGATCGTGCCGAGCACGAGCCCCGACAGCGTCAGGTTCTCCGCGCTCGCGAACGTGCCCTTGGCCATCGCGCCGTAGCCGCCGCCCATGCTGATGAGGCCGACCTTGATCAGCGTGAGGCCGATCAGCAGCACGACGATGCCGGTGACGAGCGGCGTGATCAGGCGCTTCACGAACGGCAGGATGCGCGACACGCCCATCTCGACGAACGAACCGGCGATCACGACGCCGAAGATCGCGGCCATCACGGTCTCGACCGGCGTGCCTTGCTTGACCATCAGGCTGCCGCCCGCGATCAACGGGCCGACGAAGTTGAAGCTGGTGCCCTGGACGATCAGCAGGCCGGCGCCCAGCGGGCCGAAGCGCTTGCACTGGACGAAGGTGGCGATGCCGGAAATCACCAGCGACATCGACACGATCAGGGTCGTATCGCGGCTGGGCACGCCGAGCGCCTGGCAGATCAGCAGGCCGGGCGTGACGATCGGCACGATGATCGCCAGCAGGTGTTGTAGCGCGGCGACGAACGCAACCATCGGCGCCGGCCGGTCGTTCGGGCCGTAGACGAGGTCGCGGGCCGCATCGGCGGCGTCGGCGCCGTGGGCGACGGGTTGGGCGGAGGAGGCGGGTTGCATGGCGAGCGGGCCGGACAAGGTGGAAAGTGCGGCATTTTAGCCGAAGGCTCCGCCCGCGCCGCCGGCGCGCGCTGCGCTGGTGGGGATTCGGCGGAGCGAGGAAAGGGGCTGGATCGGCGCCGGGCGGCCAGCGGGTTGGCCGCGCGTCAGCCGGCCTTGCGGGTGCCGGCGCCGCGCGCCGTCGCGCGCGGCGCCCGGGAATCCGGATACGCACGCTGGCAGACCGCGATGACCGCGTCGCGCAGACGGCGCTGCACCGGGTCGCCGTGCATGCGCGGATGCCACAGCGCGGACACGAGGATGGCCGGCAGGCGAACCGGGATCTCGAAGCTGCGCAGCCCGAGGGCATCCGTGAGCCCCGGCGAGAAGGCGTTGCCGAGACACGAGCGCGGCACGAGCGCGATCAGGTCGGTGCTGGCCGCGACGCGCATCGCGTCGGGGTAGCCGGGCACCACGACGTGCACGGGCGGGCCCGAGCCGGTTCGATCGGCCGAATCGCCGGCCGGCCCGCTGAAATCGCCGAGCTGGGCCGAGATGACGTGACGGCAGGCCGCGTAGCGCGCCGGCGTGATCCGGGCCGACGCGAACAGCGGGTGCCCGGCGCGCGCCACCGCGACGTGCCAGTCGTGAAAGAGCATGCGCGTGTGCAGTTCGGGCGCATCGTCGCCGCGCTTGCCGATTTCCAGGTCGACCGTGCCGTCGCGCAGCGCCTGCGGATCGCGGTCCGGCTTCGCTACGAAGCGGATACGCACGTGCGGGGCGATTTCGCCGAGCGCGGCGACCACCGGGCCGGACAGCATTTCCATGAACGACGCGGCCGCCCGAATGGTGAACGTCGCCGCGAGCGTCGCCATGTCGACGTCGGCCGTGGCCGGCCGCAGCACGGCGCGTGCGTCGCTCGCGAGCGCATGCACGCGATCGCGCAACGCGGCCGCGTGCGGCGTCGGCACGAGCCTGCGCCCGGCGCGGACGAGCAACGGGTCGCCGGTGGCCAGCCGCAGCCGCGTGAGCGTGCGGCTCATCGCGGACGTGCTCAGGCCAAGGCGGCGCGCGGCGCCGGTCACGCTGCTTTCCGACAGCAGCGCGTCGAGGGCGGTGACGAGGTTCAGGTCGATGTCTTCCATCCGGACAGGATACGCGCGTTGCGCGGCTGACATGGCGTTGGATGCAACGATGGATTGCATCCGGTGCGTCTGGCGCCTGCTGTAATGCCTGCCTATAGTGGGCGCATGACGCAATCCGGCAAAGGCGGACCCCATGCAATCGACCGAATCGAATCGAAACATCCCCGCGATCCTGCTCGTCGCGGCCTCGCGCGGCCTCGGGCTGGCGATGGCGGAAGCATTCCTGGACAAGGGCTGGAACGTGACGGGCACCGTGCGCGAAGGATCGGGACGCACGAAGCTGCACGACCTCGCGGGCCGGTACGACGGCCGGCTCGACATCGAGATGCTCGACATCTGCGAGCCCGCGCAACTGGCCGCGCTCCGCGAGCGCCTGTCGGGCCGGCGCTTCGACATGCTGTTCGTGAATGCCGGGACGACCAACGACCCGGGTGAAACGATCGGTGAAGTGACGACCGACGAATTCGTGCGCGTGATGATCACGAATGCGCTGGCGCCGATGCGTACGATCGAGGCAATGCAGGATCTGGTGACCGACGACGGCCTGATCGGCGCGATGTCGTCGGGGCAGGGCAGCGTCGCGAACAACGTCAGCGGGATGCGTGAGGTGTATCGCGGCAGCAAGGCGGCGCTGAACCAGTTCATGCGCAGCTTCGCGGCGCGCCAGGCCGACAAGCGGCGTGCGCTGGCGCTGATGGCGCCCGGATGGGTGCGCACCGAGCTCGGCGGGCCCGAGGCGCGCCTGACCATCGACGAGAGCGTGCCGAGCCTCGTCGACGTGCTGCTGGCGAAGCGGGCGCGGCCGGGGCTCGAATACCTCGACTATCTGGGGCGCACGGTGCCGTGGTAGCCGCCGTGGCGTCGGCGGGCGGAAAGGGCGGCCGGTTGCGATCCGGCTTGCGTTGAAAGCGTCGCGGAACCCGACGGTTTCAGCGCCCGGTCGCGGTACTGCGAACGCATGGCCGATTGAATACAATGCGACGACGAGCCAGTGATACGGTGCCGCGTCTTCGCGTTCGACGCATTGCGCGCGTCCCGTCACGGCAGGTTTCCGCAAACACGGAGCGCAGCATGAGCCAACCCTACCTGCAGGTCATCGCGCACTTCTTCGCGTCTCCCGGCAATGGCGGCCGCGTGGTCGAACTGCTCGCGGAACTCGCGACGGCGACGCGCGCCGAGCCGAAGAATCTCGACTACGAATATTTCCGGTCGCCGGAGAATCCCGACCACATCGTGATCCTCGAGCGCTACCGCGAGGCGGACGGCCTCGACGTACATCGGGAAACGCCGCATTTCCAGCGAATCGGAGTCGGTGCGATCTTTCCGTTGCTCGAGCGCCGCGAAGTATCGCGCTTCATGGTGCAGCCGGACACCGGCACGGCGACGCCACCGGGAGGCACCCGATGAACCCGTTTCAATTCCGTACCGTTCCGACGCAGATCGTCGAATTCGGCGCCGCGCGCCGGCTCGGCGCGCTGTTGCGCGAGCGCTTTCCGGCGCTCGCGCGGCTGTGCGTCGTCACCGATGCGTTCCTGCATCGCAGCGGCGTGCTCGCGCCCGCGCTGGAGAGTCTCGCCGCACACGGCTGGCAGGTGACCGTGATCGACGACGTGATCGCCGATCCGCCCGAGCACGTGGTGCTCGAAGCGACCGAGCGCGCCGTCGAGGCGGATGCCGAGATCGTGCTCGGCCTGGGCGGCGGGTCGTCGATGGACGTCGCGAAGCTGATCGCGGTGCTCGCGCCGCGGCAGCAGGCGCTGGCCGACATGTACGGCGTCGACAAGGTCGCGAGCGCGCGGCTGCCGCTCGTGCAGATGCCGACGACGGCCGGCACCGGCTCCGAGGTCACGGCCGTGTCGATCGTGACGGTCGGCGAGGCGCGCAAGATGGGTGTCGTGTCGCCGCACCTGTTCGCGGACGTCGCGATCCTCGACGCGGAACTCACGCTCGGCCTGCCGCGTGCGGCCACCGCCGCGACCGGCATCGACGCGATGGTACATGCGATCGAGGCGTATACGTCCGCGCGGCTGAAGAATCCGGTGTCCGACATGCTGGCGACGCACGCGCTCACGCTGCTGTCGCGCAACCTGCTCGCGGCATGCGACGACGGCCGCAACCGGCACGCGCGCGAGGCGATGCTGGTCGGTGCGATGTTCGCGGGGCAGGCATTCGCGAACGCGCCGGTCGCGGCCGTGCATGCGCTGGCCTATCCGGTCGGCGGCATTTTCCACGTGCCGCACGGGCTGTCGAATGCACTGGTGTTGCCGCATGTGCTGCGCTTCAATGCGCCGGCCGCCGCGCCGCTGTACGCGGAACTCGCGGCGATCGTCGCGCCGTCGGCGACCGGCAGCGACGAAGCGCGCACGCATGCGCTGATCGCCGAGATCGACCGGCTGATCGTCGCGACGGGCATTCCGCGCACGCTGCGCGAAGTCGGCATCGGCGAGCGCGACCTGCCGCGCATGGCGTCGGATGCGATGCTGCAGACGCGCCTGCTCGTGAACAATCCGCGCGAGGTGACGGAGACCGACGCGCTGGAGATCTACCGGCAGGCGTGGTGACGCGGCGCGCGGCCGCCCGGCAGGTTCAGGCGCGCGACGCGTCGGCGCCGGCCGCCACCACGTACGCCGACGCCTGCTTCGTGCCGTCCGGCCGCGTCTGCAGGTACACGCCCTGGATCTCCGGCTCGAAGCCCGGCAGCGCGTTGATCCCGGCTTCGAGCGCCCGGAAGTAGTCGAGTGCCGGGCCGCCCCAGGCTTCGCCGGGCACCACGCAGAAGATGCCGGGCGGATAGGGCAGCGCGCCTTCGGTCGCGATCCGGCCTTCGATGCGCTCGAGCGTGACGAGCTCGACGTTGTTGCGGATCAGCTCGGCGTTCGCGGCCTGCGGCTGCATCACCTGCTTCGGAAACTGCGCGCGCCGGAACATCTGCTTTTGCAGGTGCTTCATGTCGTGGCTGCGGTAGAAGTCGTGCATGCGCTGGCACAGCTGCCGCAGGCGCATGGTGCCGTACAGCTCCGGATAGGCTTCGCACAGCGACGGAATCGCTTCGCGCAGCGGCGTGTCCTCGTCGAGATGGCGTTCGAACTGCGCGAGGTGCGCGACCAGATGCTGCAGCTTGCCGAAGCTCTCCGACGGCGTGAGCAGGAACAGGATCGTGTACAGGTCGGCTTTCTCGGGCACGACGCCGTGCTCGCGCAGGTAGCGCGCGAGGATCGGCGCCGGCGCGCCGAACGGCGCGTACTCGTGCGTGTCGCGATCGATGCCGGGCGTCGTCAGCAGCAGCTTGCATGGATCGACGAAGTACTGGTCGTCCGCATAACCTTCGAAGCCGTGCCACGTGTCGGACGGGTGGAAGCGGAAGAAGCGCAGGTCGTCGACGATCTGCTCGGTCGGGTAGTCGGCCCACGGGCGGCCGTCGATCTGTTGCGGAACGAACGGACGGATCTGGCGGCAGGTCTTCATCAGCAGCTTGCGCGTATCGACACCGTGTGCGACGCAGTCGCGCCACAGACGCTTGCCGGCCGGGCCCGCGTGCATCTGCGCGTTGACGTCGAGCGCCGCGAACATCGGGTAGAACGGGCTCGTCGACGCGTGGATCATGTACGCGTTGTTGAAGCGGCGGTGATCGCAGAAGCGCTTCTGGCCTTCGATGTGGCTGTCCTTCTTGTGGATCTGCGACGTTTGCGAGAAGCCTGCCTGCTGCTTGTGCACCGACTGCGTGACGAAGATGCCGGGATCGTCGGGGCCGAGCGTCAGCATCAGCGGCGAGCAGTCCTGCATCATCGGGATGAACTGCTCGTAGCCGACCCACGCCGAATCGAACAGGATGTAGTCGCACAGATGGCCGATCCGGTCGACGATCTCGCGGGCGTTGTAGATCGTGCCGTCGTAGGTGCCGAGCTGGATCACCGCCAGCCGGAACGGGCGCGGCAGGTCCGCGCGCTCGGGCGCGACGTCGCGGATCGCGTCACGAATGCGCGCTTCGTCGAGCGCCGCGCTGTCGACGCCGCCGATGAGGCCCCACGCGTTGCGCGCGGTTTCGAGGTACACCGGCCGCGCGCCGGACAGCACCAGCGCGCCGAGGTGCACCGACTTGTGATTGTTGCGGTCGAACAGCACGAGATCGTCCGGCGCGAGCAACGCGCTCGTGACGACCTTGTTCGACGTCGACGTGCCGTTCAGCACGAACCAGGTCTTGTCCGCGTTGTAGATCCGCGCGGCATTGCGCTGCGCTTCCAGCGCCGGGCCTTCGTGGATCAGCAGGTCGCCGAGCCGGACGTCCGCGTTGCAGAGGTCCGAGCGAAAGATCGTTTCGCCGAAGAAGTCGAAGAACATCCGGCCGAGCGGATGACTGGAGAAGAACTGGCCGCCCTGGTGGCCCGGGCAGTCGAACTCCACGTAGCCGCGCTGCACGTATTCGCGCATGACCTTGAAGAACGGCGGCAGCAGGTTCTCGCTGTAGATGTCGGCGGCGGCGGAAATCTGTCGGCCGTAGTAGTGGCGGCCGCCGTGCCGGAGCTGGATCACGCCGCTCGCGCGCGGCAGCACCGACGGCGGCACTTCCTGGTCGGGCTCGACCGCGACGAAGAACGGAATCGCGAAACCGGTTCTTTCGACGGTATTCAGCACCTTTTGTGCCGAATCAATTCCGACGACGACTGCCGCGATATTCGTGAAATCGGTCTGGAATACGTCGACCTGTTCGTGCGTGGTGAGGAAGGCGCCAATCAGCGCCGGCTCGACTGCGATTTTCAACAGGCTCACGCAAACTCTCCCGTAAATGTGCGGAAGCGGGAGCCGTATTCGCACCGGCACGTCGCTCCGATCCGACATGCGCCGCAGCCGATTGAAACGCTCCCGCGAATGCCGAAGGCCGAATGCGCGCTGCGCGATGGAGCCTTGCGCGGCGCGGCACGGCCGCGATCGGGCCGTGCCCGGTGCAGCCGATCGTAGCAACAAAAGCGTGCGAATTCAATCGACCGGAATCGACAATGTCATTCAAGGATGAGAAGGATCAAATAATCGGGAATTGCCGTGCTGCATTGCACATAAAAATGATTCAATTATGAAATCCGTTTTGAAAGGCGCCGATGGTTTTACCGAATCGTCAGCTTTTCACCGAAAGGCATCTATGGCATAGTCGGCTCCGAATTGGATGGCGAATCAAACCGGAATTGCGAGCGTCTCACGCCGCGGACCGTGGCCTGCTGTTCGCGTGCTCGTGAGATGAACAACACAACAATCGAAGCATCGGAACCGCGAGGGCAACATCATGAATACTTCTGCCAATGGCATTCGTCGGCTCGGCATGCGCGCGCTGCTGGTCGACGACGAGATCACGCAGGAAACGGCGACCGGGCGAGCGGTTCGTACGCTGAGCGCGGAGCTCGCGCAACGCGACATCGACGTGCTCACGGCGACCTCCGCCGACGATGCGATCATGCTGATCCGTTCCGATCCGTCGATCCAGTGCGTGCTGCTCGACTGGGATCTCGGCGTGGACGGCCACGGGCCGTCCGAGGCCGTGGTCGACGCGGTCCGGCAGCGCAACGGCAACGTGCCGATCTTTCTGCTGGCCGACCGCAGCGTGGCATCGTCGGTGCCGTCCGCGGTGATGGGGCAGGTCGACGATTTCGTGTGGCTGCTCGAAGATACGGCCGACTTCATCGGCGGCCGCATCCACGCGGCGATCGAACGCTATCGCGCGAACGTGCTGCCGCCGATGTTCGGCGCGCTCGCGAAGTTCTCGCGCGTTTACGAGTATTCGTGGCATACGCCCGGCCATACGGGCGGCACGGGCTTCCTGAAATCGCCGGTCGGCCGTGCGTTCTTCGAATACTTCGGCGAATCGCTGTTCCGCTCGGACCTGTCGATCTCGGTCGGCGAACTCGGCTCGCTGCTCGATCACTCGGGCCCGATCGGCGAAAGCGAACGCTACGCGGCGCGCGTGTTCGGCGCGCATCGCACGTATCACGTGACGAACGGCTCGTCGACGTCGAACCGCATCATCCTGATGGCGAGCGTGAGCCGCGACCAGATCGCGCTGTGCGACCGCAACTGTCACAAGTCGGCGGAGCACGCGATGACGATGTCGGGCGCGATCCCGACCTACCTCGTGCCGACACGCAACCGCTACGGGATCATCGGGCCGATCGCATCCGAGCGTCTCACGCTGACGGCGATCCGCGAGGCGATCGCGTCGAACACGCTCACGGCCGGGCTGGCCGATCGCCAGCCGAAGCACGCGATCATCACGAACTCGACGTACGACGGGCTCTGCTACAACGTCACGCGCGTGGAAGAACTGCTCGGCGCGAGCGTCGACCGGTTGCATTTCGACGAAGCCTGGTACGGCTACGCGCGTTTCAACCCGATCTACCGCGACCGCCATGCGATGCACGGCGACCCGCGCGACCATCATGCCGACCGGCCCACGGTGTTCGCGACGCAGTCGACGCACAAGCTGCTGACCGCGTTGTCGCAGGCGTCGTACATCCACGTGCGCGACGGCCGCAGCCCGATTCCGCATGGCCAGTTCAACGAAACGTTCATGATGCATGCGTCGACGTCGCCGAACTACGCGATCATCGCGTCGAACGACGTCGCGGCGGCGATGATGGACGGCCCCGGCGGCGCGGCGTTGACGCACGAGTCGATCGAGGAGGCCGTCGCGTTCCGGCAGATGATCGCGCGGATGAACAACGAATTCGGCGCGAAGGGCGACTGGTTCTTCGAATGCTGGCAGCCCGACACGGTACTCGAGGCGCGCACGGGCCGTACGCTGCCGTTCCACGACGCGCCGGCCGAGCTGCTCGCGAGCGACCCGTCATGCTGGGTGCTGCGCCCCGGTGCGCAATGGCACGGCTTCGGCAACATCGAGGACGGCTACTGCATGCTCGATCCGATCAAGGTGTCGATCGTCACGCCGGGCGTCGCACCGGCCGGCGGCCTGATGCCGGTCGGCATCCCGGCGAGCGTCGTGACCGCGTATCTCGACGCGCGCGGGATCGTCGTCGAGAAGACGACCGACTTCACGATCCTGTTCCTGTTCTCGATCGGCATCACGAAGGGCAAGTGGGGCTCGCTCGTCAGCGCGCTGTGCGATTTCAAGCGCGACTACGACGCGAACCTGCCGCTCGACATGGCGATTCCGTCGCTCGCGAAGGAGCATGGCGCGCGCTACGCGGGCATGGGGCTGAAGGACCTGGCCGACACGATGTTCGCGGCGATGGAACAGCTCGGCACGACCCGGCTGATGTCGGAAGCGTTCTCGATCCTGCCGAAGCCGGAGATGAGCCCGGTGCGCGCGTACGAGCATCTCGTGCAGGGCCGCGTCGAGCAGGTCACGCTCGACGAACTGGCCGGGCGCACCGTCGCCACCGGCGTCGTGCCGTATCCGCCGGGCATTCCGCTCTTGATGCCGGGCGAGAACGCGGGGCCGGCAGGCGGCCCGGTGCTCGGCTACCTGAAGGCGCTCGAGGCGTACGACCGGCGTTTCCCGGGTTTTGCGCACGACACGCATGGCGTGGAAGTCGAGGACGGCACGTACCGCGTGTACTGCCTGACCGCGTGAGCGCCCGAACGAACGAGCGACCGGCCGCGCGGCGGCCCCACATCGAAGGATCGACATCATGGAAAACGCAGCGCGCATGACCGACGCGGCCCCGGCGGCCGTGCAGAAGAACCGGATGAACGTCTGGCAGCTGACCATTCTCACGGCGGTCAACATGATGGGCTCCGGCATCATCCTGCTGCCGTCGAAGCTCGCGCAGGTCGGCACGATCTCGCTGCTGTCGTGGATCGTCACGGCCGGCGGCTCGCTCGCGCTGGCCTACGCGTTCGCGCGCTGCGGGATGCTGAGCCGCAAGCCGGGCGGGATGGGCGGCTACGCGGAGTACGCGTTCGGCAAGGCCGGCAACTACATGGCGAACTATACGTACGGGCTGTCGCTCGTGATCGCCAACGTCGCGATCGGCGTCACGGCGGTCGGCTACGGCACCGTGCTGTTCGATGCGACGCTGTCGCCGCTGCAGACGGGCCTGTGGACGATCTTCCTGCTCGTGCTCACGACGGTCGCGAACTTCGGCGGCTCGCGCATCACCGGCCGGATCGGCTCGGTGACCGTGTGGGGCGTGATCATTCCGGTCGTCGTCGTGTCGCTGATCGGCTGGTTCTGGTTCAGCGGCGCGACCTGGGGCGCGGCATGGAACCCGGGCAACCTGCCGTTCGGGCCGGCCGTCGGCAGCTCGATCGCGGTGACGCTGTGGGCTTTCCTCGGGCTCGAATCGGCGTGCGCGAACTCGGACGCCGTCGAGAATCCGGAGCGCAACGTGCCGATCGCCGTGCTCGGCGGCACGATCGCGTCGGCGATCTTCTACATCGTGTCGACCAACGTGATCGCGGGCATCGTGCCCAACGCGATCCTCGCGAAGTCGAACGCGCCGTTCGGCATCGCCTTCGCGACGATGTTCACGCCGACCGTCGGCACGATCGTCACCGCGCTGATGGTGATCGCGTGCATCGGCTCGCTGCTCGGCTGGCAGTTCACGGTCGCGCAGGTGTTCAAGAGCTCGGCGGACGTCGGCTACTTCCTGCCGGTGTTCGCGAAGGCGACGCGCACGGGCACGCCGATCGTCGGCATGGTGATCCTGCTCGTCGCGCAGGTCGTGCTGGCGCTGATGACGATCAGCCCGGAACTGAGCAGCCAGTTCCAGAAGATCGTCGATCTCGCGGTCGTGACGAACCTCGTGCCCTACGTGATGTCGATGGCCGCGCTGATCACCATCCAGAAGGTCGCGAAGGTACCGCCCGGCAAGGCGCTGGTGACGAACGTGGTCGCGATGGTCGCCACCGCGTACAGCTTCTATGCGCTGTTCAGCTCGGGCGAGCAGGCGCTGATGCTCGGCGGCCTGTGCGTGTTCCTGGGCTGGACGTTGTTCGGTTTCGTCAGCGCGCGCTTCTACCAGATGGAGGTCGACGCGCACGTGAAGGAGCCGGGGAAGTCGCTGCAGGCGTGAGCGCGGCCGCCGGCGGCCGGTGACGGCTACCGGTGGTGCTGCGTGAGCCGCGGCGGGAGTGCCTGCTTCAGCAGGTCGACGACCGCGCGCACGCGCGGCGGCAGCGGCCGCTGCGCGTGCACGAGCACGTTGAGCGCGAAGTCGGGAACGGCGTATTGCGGCAGGAGCCGGACCAGCCGGCCGTGCGCGAGCGCGTCGGCGCACGCCGGCTGCTGGACCACGCCGATGCCCCCGCCCGCCGCGATCGTGTCGAACATCGGGCGCCAGTGGCTCGTGGTCATGACCGTCCGGATCCGCGCGTATTCGACCGCGCCGCCGTCATGCTGCAGCGGCACCTGTTCGCTCGCGAACACGCCTTTCACGCGGATGAACGGGTGGTGCGCGAGATCGGCCTTCGTTTCGATCGGGCCGTGCCGGTCCAGATACGACGGCGCGGCGACGAGCACGCGGCCGACCGCGCCGAGCGCGTACGCGACGAACCCGCCGTCGCCCAGCTGGCCGACCCGGATCGAAATATCGACGCCCTCGGTGACCGGATCGACGATTTCGTCGTTCAGCACCAGGTCGATATGCAGCTTCGGATAGGCGGTGCGAATCTGCATCAGCACACCCGGCATCACGACCTCGCCGAAGCATTGCGGCGCCGCGAGCCGGATCGTGCCGTCGAGCGCGTTTTCCGTCTTCGATACCGATGCGACCGCCATTTCGGCCGCTTCGAGCAGCGCCTTGCTGCGTTCGTAGAAGAGGCGGCCTTCCTCCGTGCAGGCGAGGGTGCGTGCACTGCGCATCAGCAGCCGCGTGCCGAGATGCTTTTCGAGTTTTTCGATGCGTTCGCTGACGGCCGGCTGGCCCATGTCGAGATCCCGCGCCGCGCCGGACATCGTTCCGCGCTCCACGACCCTGACGTAGATGCGCATCGTCGCCAACAAATCCATGAAGTCGCGCCTTTTGTCTTCCGGTTCGATTCCTGCCGATCGACGGATGGTACCAAAGCAGCGGCGGTGCGGCGGTGTGCGTGGCGCCGATAGTGACTATCGGCAAGAGGGCGGCCGGTGCCGAAGCCGCGTGCGTTCGGCGGCGTCGTGAGCGAAAATCGGCTTCCTTGCGCGCGACCGACAGGAGAGCACGACATGACGCAACCGACCGAAGCGATACGCACGCACTGCGTCGCATGGCAGATCGAGCGGACGTGGCAGGCGTGCGAATGGTGCCGGCTCGCCGAATCGCACTCGGGCATCGACCTGTCGGGTTCGGTGTCGGGCGCGATCGACGGCACGCCGTTTCGCGTCGACTACGCGATCGCATGCGGCGCCGACTGGCTCACGCGCTCGGCCCGCGTGACACGCTGGGCCGGCACGACGCGGCAGCAGTGGGACATCGCCTGCGATGCCGGCCAATGGACGATCGACGGCGTCGAGGCGCCGGCGCTTGCCGGTGCGACCGATATCGACCTCGGTTTCAGCCCGTCGACCAATACGCTGCCGATCCGGCGGCTCGCGCTCGCCGTCGGCGAATCGGCCGTGATCCGCACGGCGTGGTTGCGCTTTCCGGATGTCGACCTGGTGCGCGGCGAGCAGCGCTACACGCGCACGGCACCGCGGCGCTATCGCTACGAGAGCGGCACGTATGCGGCCGATATCGCGGTCGACGACGCGGGACTCGTCACCGACTACGACGAATGGCGGCGCATCGGCGCCGCGGCCGCGCCGTAACGCGTCAGCGTGCGCTGGCGACCGACAGCTTGCCCGGAATCAGCTTCAGCGTGCTGAACGTGTCGGCGATGTTCTGCTGATACGCGACCGTCGCATCGGTGATGGGCTGCACGCCGTAGCCGGCGCGCTTGAGCGCGATTTCGAGCGTCGGCGCGTCGAGGCCGACGAGCGGTGACAGTTGCGTGGCGACCTCGGGCACGTGATCGCGGGCCCAGCGGTCGACCGCGTCGACTTCGTCGAGCAGCGTGCGCAGCACCTGCGGGTGGGCGGCCGCATACTTGCGCGCGGCGAGGTAGTACTGCGTGTTGCGCACGAGCCCGTTGCCGTTCGCGACCACGCGCGCGCCGAGCTGCCGCTCGGCGGCGGCGAAGTACGGATCCCAGATCACCCACGCATCGACACTGCGCTGCACGAACGCGGCACGTGCGTCGGCGGGCGTCAGGTAGATCGGCTGGATGTCCGCATACGTGAGGCCCGCGCGTTCGAGCGCCTTCACGAGCAGGTAGTGGACGTTCGAGCCCTTGTTGAACGCGACTTTCTTGCCGCGCAGTTGCGCGACGGTGCGAATCGGCGAATCGGGCAGCACGATGATCGCCTCGCCCTGCGGCGCGGGCGGCTCGTTGCCGATATAGACGAAATCGACGCCGCCCGCCTGCGCGAAGATCGGCGGCGTTTCGCCGACCGTGCCGACGTCGATCGCACCGGCGTTCAGTCCTTCGAGCAGTTGCGGGCCGGCCGGGAACTCGAGCCATTGCACGGCGACGCCCTGGCTCGCCAGACGCTTCTCGAGCGTGCCGCGTGCCTTGAGCACGACGAAGTTGCCGTACTTCTGGAAGCCGATGCGCAGCCGCGTGCCGGTGTCGTCGGCGAGCGCGGGCCGGGCCGCGAGCGGGCCGAGCGCGAGCCCGGCCAGACCGGCGGCCGCGCCGTGCAGCCAGCGGCGGCGGCGCGGGTTCGCCGGGGTCGTTTCAATGTCTGCGAGCGGGGTGTCGTTCATCGGGTCATCCTGCGTGCGGGTTCACGGGCCGCGCGCGAGGACGGCGCGGCCGGCGCACGGCAGGGCCGGATGCGGGCGATGCACGCAACGGGCCCGGCCCGCGCCGGATTCAGGACGATACGGCGGCCCCGGCCGGTGGCCAACCAACGAATGCGTATATGCAAATCAGCGGCGCGGCGGTGTTCAATCGGTGCCGGCGGCGCTTTCCTCGATCGCGTCGACCCGGTCCGGATAGAACGCGAGGTGCCCGCGAATCGCCTCGACGGCCGGGTACGGCTGCTCGTAGGTCCAGACCGCGTTGATCGAGCGTTCGCCGCCCGCCGGAATCGAGTAGTACGCGCAGTCGCCCTTGTACGGGCAATAGGTCGCATGGTCGGTGCGTTGCAGCAGCGACAGGTCGGCGTCTTCGCGCGGCAGATAGAGCACGGCCGGGTAGCTGGCCTCGCGCAGTACCAGCGCGCGGCGCGTATCGGCGACGACCTTGCCGGCCACCTTGACCACCACGCGCCGCGCATGGGGTTCGACCGTGATCGGATGATCGGGGCCCGGCGATTTCACGGGGCGGGCGGGCGTATCGGGGCTGATCGACATCGTGGGTCCTCCATGACGCGGCGGTGCGGCGGCGCCGGGCGGATCCCGGCGCCGCCGGTGCCGGCGTTAACCAGCCGATACGATGCGCTCATTCCGGAAAGTCTGCAGGGGGCCGGAAGGCGGCGGCGCGAAAGGCCGCCGGATCGCGCGCCGGCGCTCGCGTGGACGTTTTCATGCACGGGCAGCGGGATGCGTCGGCAACGATAAGCAACGCCGAATTAATTGGTAAGCGATCGGCGGGAGGCGCGCGAAGATCGGCGGTCGTCATTCGCATGACAGCCATCCTTTCTTTCCGCCACCATGAAGAACGCTTACGTTTCGTCAGCCACGCGTCGTGCGCGTGGCGTCCCGCATGCCGTTGCCGCGCTTCGCTGCATCGCCGCGTCGCTGTTGCTCGCCGGCGCCGCGACACCGGCGCTGGCCGCGCCGACCGGCAAGACGCTCGTGTACTGCACCGAAGGCAGCCCGGCCGGCTTCGATCCGGGCCAGCACACGACGAGCACCGATTTCGACGCGAGCACGTACACGATCTACAACGGGCTCGTGCAGTTCAAGCGCGGCACGCTCGATATCGAACCGTCGCTCGCGACGAGCTGGGACGTCTCGCCCGACCAGCGCACGATCACGTTCCATTTGCGGCGCGGCGTGAAATTCCAGACGACCGCATGGTTCAAGCCGACGCGGCCGTTCCAGGCCGACGATGTCGTATTCACGTTCCGCCGCATGCTCGATCCGGACGATCCGTTCCGCAAGGCCTACCCGGTCAGCTTCCCGTATTTCAGCGATCTCGGGTTCGACCACAACGTCGAGCGCATCGACAAGATCGACGACTATACGGTGCGCTTCACGCTGAAGACGCCCGATGTCGTGTTCGTGCGCAACCTCGCGATGGCGTTCGCGTCGGTGCTGTCGGCCGAATATGCGTCGCAGCTTGCCGCGCGCCATCGCGAGTCCGACATCAACCAGTTCCCGGTCGGCACCGGGCCGTTCCTGCTGCGCACGTACCAGAAGGATGCGCTGATCCGCTACGACGCGAATCCCGATTACTGGAAGCCGGACGACGTGAAGCTCGCGCGCCTCGTGTTCGCGATCACGCCCGATCCGGCCGCGCGCCTGCAGAAGCTGGTGGCCGGCGAGTGCCAGGTATCGGCATTCCCGCGTCCGGCCGATCTCGAGACGGTGCGGCGCGACCCGAAGCTGACGCTGTTCTCGGGCGTGGGGTTCAACGTCGGCTTCGTCGCGTACAACACGCAGCATCCGCCGCTCGATCGCGTCGACGTGCGGCGCGCGCTCGACATCGCGATCGACAAGACGGCGATCGTGAAGACCGTGTTCAACGGCGATGCGACGATCGCGACGAACCCGATGCCGCCCGCGCAATGGTCGTACAACCCGCGCCTGAAGGACGCGCCGCGCGATCCGGCCGCCGCGAAGGCGCTGCTCGCGCAGGCCGGCTTCCCGAACGGTTTCGACCTGACGCTGTGGGCGATGCCGGTGCAGCGCCCGTACAACCCGAATGCGCAGCTGATGGCGCAGCTGATCCAGCAGGACTGGGCGAAGATCGGCGTGCGCGCGAAGATCGTCAGCTACGAGTGGGGCGAATACAACCGCCGCGCGAAGCACGACGGCCAGCACGACGCGATCCTGTACGGCTGGTCGGGCGACAACGGCGACCCGGACAACTGGCTCGGCACGCTGCTCGGCTGCGACGCGGTGCACGGCAGCAACCTCGCGAAGTGGTGCAATCAGGATTTCGAAAAGCTCGTGAGCGCGGCACGCTCGAATGCGGATGTCGCGAAACGCACGTCGCTGTACGAGCAGGCGCAGGTCGTGTTCAAGGATCAGGTACCGTTCACGCCGATCGCGACGTCGATCGTGTCGTTGCCGATCTCGCGGCGCGTCCACGGGTTGACGTTCTCGCCGCTCGGCGGGCACCGGTTCGACGGCGTGTGGCTCGATTGATCGGGAAGCGGCCGGCGCGCGCGTGCGCGCCGGTGCCGGAAGCGGACGGTCGAATCCGTCGGGTCAGTTGAGTGCGACGGCCGCGGCCGTTTCGACCGGCGAGCCTTCGAGCGCGACCGACGGCCGGCCGTCGGGGCCGACCGGCACGTCGCCGGTCAGCGTCGTGCGGTAGAGCTGCCGGTCGAAGTCGAGATCGAAGATGTCGACAGGCGCCAGATGCGCGGTCGCGCGGTTGTCCCAGAACGCGATGCTGCGCGGTTCCCACTTGAAGCGGATCGTGAATTCCGGCCGCGTCACGTGTTCCCACAGCAGTTCGAGCAGCGCCTGGCTCTCGCGCGGCGTCAGCCCGACGATCGATTTCAGGAAGCTCGGGCTGACGTACAGCGCGCGCTCGCCGGTCTCCGGATGCACGCGCACGAGCGGATGCTCGGTCACGAGCGGGCGGCGTTCGACGGCCTCGTCGAACGCGCCGGTGGCGCGCGCACCGGCCGGCGGCGTGAAGCGGTGAATGCCGCGCAAGCCGTCGACGAAGCCGCGCAACGGCGCGGACAGCGTCTCGTACGCACGGACCAGGTTCGTCCAGTGCGTGTCGCCGCCGTACGGCGGGATCGTCACGCCGCGCAGGATCGACGCCCACGGCGGATTCACGGCGGCCGTCACGTCCGTGTGCCAGCCCGTCCACGGCCGGCGCACCGGTTCGCCTTCGAAGCGGGTCGCCTTGCGATGTTTCGCGATCGAATAGACGGCAGGGTGGCCGTCGACATGCCCGAATACCGGGTGGCCGACCGTCGGGTCGCCGAACTGCGCGGAGAACGCGACGTGCTGTTCGTGCGTGAGGAATTGTTCGCGAAAGAAGATGACGCGCCATTTCAGCAGCGCGGCGCGGATCGCGGCGATCTGCGGCGTGGTCAACGGCTGGGTGAGGTCGACGCCGCGGATTTCCGCGCCGATATGGGCGGACAGCGGAATCACGTCGACCGGCTGGGCGGCGGGTTCGAGTAGGGCGCTCATGCGACGCTCCTGACGGAAGTGAACGGGGCGGAGGGCCGACATCGTTGCGCGTGCAAGTGTCGGTGCGGTGACGGGACGCTCATGATCGGATCTTCGGTGGGAAACGGTGCGGCGGCGCGCGGCGCAGGCCGCCGCCGCGGGAGACGGGCGTTACTGCAGCGTGGCGCCCGGCCCTTTCAGCACGACGCTCTGGCGGCCGTCGATGCCGACCGGCACGTCGCCGTGAACGGTCGCGCGGCGCACGACGCGGCGCGCATCGCCGTAGTCGTTGATCGCGTAGTGCTGCGTCGCACGGTTGTCCCAGATCGCGACGTCGCCTTCCTGCCAGTTCCAGCGCACGGTGTTCTCGAGACGCGTCACGTGCTCGTGGAATACCTGCAGCAGGTGCGCGGAATCCTGCGACGACAGCCCCTTGAGCCGCTGGACGAAGTGGCCGAGCACGAGCGTGCGCTCGCCGGTTTCCGGATGCACGCGCACGACCGGGTGCTCGGTTTCATAGACGGTCGACGTGAACACTTCGCGGTAGCGCTTCAGTTGCGTGTCGTCGGCATGGACATGCGTCGACGCGTAGTCGTATGCGTTGGTGTGCAGCGCCCACAGCGTGTCGGCGAGCGCGCGCAGCGGGTCGGGGAGATGCGCGTACGCGGCGGCCGTATTGGCCCAGACGGTATCGCCGCCGAACGGCGGAATCACGACCGCGCGCAGGATCGAGATCTTCGGGTACGCATCGACGAATGTCACGTCGGTGTGCCACGAATTCGCGCGTGCGCCGTGTGCCGAATCGAGTTCGAGCAGATGGGCGCTGCCGTCGACGGACGGCACGGTCGGGTGCGCGACGGTGTCGCCGAAACGGCGCGCGAACGCTTCCTGCGCCGTGTCGTCGAGATGGTGCTGGCCGCGGAAGAACAGCACCTTGTGGCGCAGCAGCGCGGCCTGGACCGCATCGAACGTCGCGTCGTCGAGCGTGGCCGACAGCCGGACGCCGGAGATTTCGGCGCCGATCCGGCCGGCGACCTGGCGAAGCTGAAGCGGAACGGCGGCCGTGCGCGGCGCGGCGTGCGAAACAGGCGAAGACGGTTGTGCGGCGTGCTGGACTTCGGACATCGTGAGTCTCCTGGAGTCGGGTCGGTCGAGTCTCCATTCAAGCAGGGACTGCGCGGAACCGGAACCGATGAATCGTCACAACCTTAGTGTTCCTGCTGCGATGAACGATATGCGCTGCCAAGCGATCCGTTCGGGTCACGCGGTTACCATGCGAGCCGCCATTCGCCGATCCGGTGCGGGCGCGGCGTGTCGACGGGCTTGCCGCCCGTGCCGTCGCGGTGCGGTGGTTCGTGTTCGTCGAAATCGGCGAGCACGGTGTCGCGCAACCGCGCGAATTCCGGCGAATCGCGCCGGCGCGGCCGCGGCAGCGCGACATCGACGATGCGTTCGATGCGGCCCGGGCGCGGCGCCATCGTGACGACGCGGTCGCCGAGATAGACGGCTTCGTCGACGTCGTGCGTGACGAGCATCATCGTGATGCGCTCCTGTTCCCAGATGCGCAGCAGTTCGTTCTGCATCCGCGCACGCGTCTGCGCGTCGAGCGCGCCGAACGGCTCGTCGAGCAGCAGCACGCGCGGGCGGTTCACGAGGCCGCGCGCGATCGCGACGCGTTGCGCCATCCCGCCCGACAACTGGTTCGGGAAGGCGCGCTCGAAGCCGTTCAGCCCGACGAGCGCGACGTGTTCCGCGACCGCGCGCCGCTTCGCGGCCGCGTCGAGCGGTGCGTTGCGCAGCGCGGCGGCAATGTTCTGCTCGACGGTCAGCCACGGGAACAGCCGGTGGTCCTGGAACACGATCCCGCGCTGCAGCGACGTGTCGCGCACGTATTCGTCGCCGGCGCGGATCTCGCCGGCATAGTCGGTGTCGAGCCCGGCAACCAGCCGCAGCAGGGTCGACTTGCCGCAGCCGCTCGCGCCGACGATCGTGACGAACTCGCCGGCGCGTACGTGCAGCGAGACGTCGTCGAGCACGGCGAGCGTCGTGCCGCGTTGTGTGTAGTGCTTGCTCACATGGAGGATGTCGAGCGAATCGGAGGCGAGCGTCGTCATGGCGGGGCGATGAAAGGGGTGACGGACAGGGGACGGAATATCAGCGCGGCAGGTCGCCGCGGCGGGCCAGCACCTTGCGCTCGATCGCCCGCGCGATCGCGTTCAGCGCCCAGCCGGTGATCCCGACGACGATGATCCCGAACAGCACGAGATCCATGCGGAACTGCTCGCTGCCGTCGATCAGCGTGTTGCCGATGCCGGCGCCCGCGACCAGCAGGTATTCGGCGCCGAGCGTCGCGAGCCACGAATAGATCAGGCCGAGATACAGGCCGGTGAAGATCGACGGCAGCGCGGCCGGCAGGATCACGTGGCGAATGAGCTGGAGCCGCGAGTAGCGCAGCGCACGGGCGACGTCGACATACGCGCGCGGCACCGCGTGAATGCCGTCGCACGTGTGTGCGGCGACGGGCAGCAGCGCGGCGAGCGACAGGAACACGACCTTGGCGACGTCGCCCAGGCCGAACCAGACGGAAATCAGCGGAATCCATGCGAACAGCGAGATCTGCTTGAACGTGTCGAAGCTCGGGCCGATCATTCGTGCGGTGACGCGCGACAGCCCGAGCGCGGCGCCGAGCAGCAGGCCGCCCGCCGCGCCGATCGCGAAGCCGCACGCTTCGCGCGCGAGCGATGCGGACAATGCGCGGCCGAGCGCGCCGCTCGTGGCCTGCACCCATGCGGTGCGCAGCACGTCGGACGGGCTAACGAGCAGCCCGCTTTTCACGAGATGCGCGGAAGCGATCGCCCACCAGAGCGCGATCGCCACGAGCGGCAGCACGATGCCGCGCCAGTCGGGCGCGTGCAGGCGGCGCACGGGCGTCGGCGTATCGTCCGGCGCGAATGCCGGGGGAGCGGGGTGCGGCACGGGTGACTCTCCTTCGATTGGGCGGGCGGGCTCAACCGCGAAACGCGGACGGCACGCCGCGGCGCAGGCGCGCCTCGAGCGCGTCGAGCAGCCGGTTGATCAGCAGGCCGACCGCGCCGACCACGACCACGGCCGCCATCACGAGATCGAGCTGGAACAGTTGGCGCCCGTACACGATCAGGTAGCCGAGCCCTTCCGACGAGGCGACGAGCTCGACGACGACGAGCGCGAGCCACGACTTCGTGAACGCGAGCCGCACGCCGGTCGCAAGCGTCGGGATCGCGGCCGGCAGCACGACATGGACGATGCGTTGGCGGCGCGTGTAGCCGAACACGCGTGCGACTTCGTCGAGCGCGGGCGGTGTCTGGCGGAAACCCTGCAACGTGCTCAGCGTGACGGGGACGAGTGCCGCATGCGCGATCAGCAGGTATTTGAGCGGCTCGCCGACGCCGACGAGCAGCAGCAGGAACGGCAACCAACCGAGCACCGGAATCTGCACGAGCGCGTTGAAGCTCGGCAATACGTAAGCTTCCAGCGTACGGGACAGCCCGAGCGCGACGCCGATCGACAAACCGAGCAGCGTGCCGGCCGCGAAGCCGACCAGCACGCGTTGCAGGCTGATCAGCGTGTGGCGCGCGAGATCGCCGCTCGTCACGAGGTCGGAGAGCGATTCGTACACGCGTTCGGGCGGCGGCAGGATTTGCGGCGCGATCCAGCCGCGCGCGCTGCCGACGGTCCACAGCACGAACAACAGTGCGGGCAGCACCCACGGGGCGAGCTGCCATGCGAGCCGCTTCACGAATGCCGCGCGGTGCGGCGGCGCGGCGAGCGCTTGAGGCTCGGATCTCAGGGCGGGAAACGCGGTGTCGCTCATCGGCGCAGGTCCGGGTCAGGAAAGCGGTTTGCCGGCGGCGTCGTAACGTGGCCAGTAGTTTTCGAGCTTCAGCGTGCGCAGCGCGTTGTCGAGATACTTCGGCTCGAACCAGCCGTCGACGTCGACCGGCTGCCGGATCAGCTTCAGGTTCAGCGCATCCTGCGCGACGGCCTTGTAGCGTGCGACGACGAACGGATCGATCAGCGGGGACAGCCGGTCCTTCAGGCGCTGGTTCGCAAAGTCGGCCTGCCACGACGTGTACGGCACGCCGCTTTTCGTCCACAGCTTGAACAGCGCATCGCGGTTCGCCTCGTCGGACGACCATTGCGCGCCTTTCACGTACGCGGTGACGACGCGCTGCACGATGTCCGGGTGCGCGCGCTCGAAATCGTCGAGCACGAGCAGGTGGGTCTGCCGCGTCAACTGCGGGCCGTCGTTCTGCGATTCGTAGATGATCTTCGCGAGCCCCGCGTCGCGCAGCTTGTACAGCTGATAGTCGCCGACCGCCGCATCGATGCCTTTCGACGCGAGCGCGGCGAGCGAGCTGGCGGAATCGAGGTTGATCACGCGCAGGTCGCGTTCGCCGAGGCCGTTCTTCGCGAGCGCGTTGTCGGCGACGAGCTGCAGGTTGGTGCCGCGGAAGATCGACACGCGGCGCTCTTTGAGGTCCTTGATCGAACGGATCGTCGAGTCGGGCGGCACCGCGATCTTGATGCCCGAGCGCACGCTGGCCGCGAGCAGCAGGTGCGTCTTGATCCCGTTCGAGCGGGCGAGCACGGCAGGCAGGTCGCCCTGGTACGCGAAGTCGAGCGCCTTGTTGGCGATCGCCTCGTTGACGGCCGGCCCCGCGCCCTTGAAGAACAGCCACTGCACCTTGATGCCGTCGGCGGCGAATTCCTTTTCGACGAGTTGCTGCAACTGCACGGTGGCGGCGCTCGATCCACCGAAGGTCGGCGGATCGCCGGTGCCTTGCTGGGCGACGCCGATGCGGATGGTCGTGGGCTTGTCGGCATGCGCGGCGGCAGCCGGCAACGTAATGAGGGACGCGATCAGCAGCGATCGCAGCAGGCGCAGTGGGAGCATGAATCGATCGGTCAGGAGTACGTTGGAGAGGCGGCGACACGTGTCGGTCCGTCGAATCATTCTCGATGACGGGACGGGGGCGGACAAGAAACGATTTGAACTATGCTTATCGCGGGACGATGCAGGACGAAACCATGCCGCGCATGGCACGCAGTCGTTGCGTGCTGCGTGCACGACGGCGGGAAGGTCGTCCGACTCGACGGTCGTACGGAGGGGGCACGCAAGTCCGGAAGCCGACACGCGCGCCGTGCACGGCCGGGACATGCCGCGGCCCCGTCGAAAACCGTCAAGCAGACACGTTGCGAATCGCGATCGACGCGACGTCGACGCGCCGCGGCAGGATCGCGTCCGCCGCCGCGCGGTCGGCGACGCGCTGCAGCACGTCGATGTCGGCGCCGCTGAGGCTGCGCTGCGCGAGCGCCGCGCGGTGCGCGATGTCGGCGGCTGCGTCGGGCGGCAGGCGCGTGAGCGACGCATAGACGTTCGCATAGTCGGCCGGGTGCGCCAGCGCCCATTGGCCCGCGCGGGCCAGCCGGGCGAGCACGTCCGCGAGCGCCGCGCGTTTCGCGGCGTCGTTCAGCGTCTCGATCGGCGACGTGAGGAACGCGAGCCCCGAATTGATGCCGCTGCCGTCCCGGACGACGCGCGCGCCGCGTCGTACCGCATGCCCGTAGTACGGGTCGAAGGTCGCCCAGATGGGGATCCGTTTCGCCTCGAACGCGGCGAATGCGTCGACGGGCAGCACGAAGCGCACGTCGACGTCGCGCGGCGCAAGGCCGTGTTCGCGCAGTGCGCCATACAACTGGTATTGGGAAATGCTGCCGCGCGCCGACGACACGACGACGGTCTGCCCTTTCAGGTCGGCGACGGCGCGAACCGGCGAATCGGGCTGCACGACGATGCCGAGCGACGCCGGCGAGCCGACGCGCGTCGCGACGATCCGCAGTGACGGATCGCCGAGCGCGGCTGTCAGCACCGGCAGGTCGCCGGCCGGCGCGAGATCGATCGCGCCCGCGCGCTGGGCCTCGAACAGCGGCGCGGCGCCCTGGAAATTGGCCCAGCGGAACCGGTAGGGCGTGCCGTCGAGCACGCGCGCGGCCTCGGCCAGCGCGCGCAGGCCGCCGGCCTGGTCGCCGAGCACGAGCGTGACGCCCGACAGGTCGGCGCCGGCCGCATGGGCCGGCAGTGCGATACCGCCGGAGAGCGGGGCGGCGGCGAGCGCGGCAAGGCGCTGCAGCACGCGGCGGCGCGCTGCGGTGGAAGAGGGATTCATCGGCGGCATGTCCTGGGTGATCCGCGCTCGTGCGGCGCGGCTGCCGGGCAGGTTACGGAATCGGTTTCCGGCCGACAAACATCGAATCGTGCAATGCATATTCGCGCGGCGACTGCCGGGCCGGCCTCGACGCGAGCGGGCGCCGTTCTCAGGCGGCGTTCGACCCGGCCGGCACGACCGTGCGCAGGAACGCGCGCACGGCCGGCGCCTTTTCGAAGCGCCGGTGCGCGAGCGCCAGCTCCGACACGATCGGCTTGCCGGCGATCGGCCGGTACACGACGCCCGGCAGCGACACGCAGCCGGCGAGCGCATCGGGAATCACCGCGACCCAGCCGTTCACGGACACACAGGCGAGCACGGCGAGCAAGCCGCCCGGCCGCGCGGCGATCAGCGGTGCGAAACGGCCGCGGCGCGCGACGTCGAGCGTGCCGCGCTCCTGTTCCGGCACCGCGAAGCGCGCGCCGGCGAGGTCGGCCGCCCGCACGGTCGACGCTTCCGCGTAGCGCGAATCGGCCGGCACGGCCGCGACGAACACGTCGCGCTGCAGCGTGACGATCCGCAGGCCGCCGGGCAGCGGCAGCGGCGGGCGCACGTACGCGAGGTCGAGCCGGCCCGTGTCGAGCTGGTTCGCGACGTCGTCCATCGGCACTTCGCGCAGGTTCAGCTCGATGCGCGGGTGCGCGGCGCGGAACGCGCCGACCGTGCGCTGCAGCGTGCCCGAATAGACGGCGGACGACACGTAGCCGATCTCGATCCGGCCGAGTTCACCGCGCTCGGCCAGCGCGGCGAGTTCGCGGCCGCGCTGCAGGTGTTCGCATGCGGCGCGTGCTTCGGCGAGATAGGCCTCGCCGGCGGCGCTCAGCGTGACCGCGCGGCGCGACCGGTGAAAGAGCCGCACGCCGAGCACGCGTTCGGCTTCCTGGATCTGCCGCGTGAGCGCGGGCGGCGCCATGTCGAGCGCTTCGGCCGCGCGGGCGAAATGCAGGTGCTGCGCGACGCTCAGGAACGCGCGCACGTGACGGAATTCGAGCCGGTCCATGATTGCAATTTTCGTCAACAAAACAGGATGTGAGTGTCAATGACAGGCAATACCGGGCAAGCCTAGCATACGGCTTGTCCATCCTGCTCCGGAGTTGCCGATGTCCCAGTCCTCACCCGCGTCGCGCGCGGCCGCCGTCCCGCATGCGGGCGCCCGCCTGCCGGCCGCCGCGACGCTCGCGGTCGCGTCGGCGACCTGTTCGCTGATCGTGCTCGACACGAACGTCGTCGCCGTATCGCTGCCGAGCATCGCGCGCAGCTTTCATGCGAGCTTCGCCGACATCGAATGGGTCGTGAGTGCGTACATGACCGCGTTCGCCGCGTGCCTGCTGCCGGC
>NZ_JAAGPK010000084.1:0-36422 GCF_017104685.1 Burkholderia sp. Tr-20355
TACCGCCGGCAGGCCCGGTGCGCCGGCCGCCGTCGTCACGCCGTCCAGCCAGCCGGCGACCAGCGCCGGGTCGGCCTTCAGCGCATGCTGCGCCGCGAGCGCGGGCGACGTCTTGTTGTCGAGCATGTCGGCGATCATCCGGTTCTCGACGTCGACGGAGAACGTCATCTGCCGGAACAGGCGTGCGAGGTTCGCGCACTGGCCGGCGAACCCGGCACGCGTGACCGTGTTGACCGTCGCGCCGCCGTAGTTCGGGCCGAAGTACGCATCGCCGCCGGACAGATAGGTCAGATGGAACTTCGTGTTCATCAGATGCGGCTCCCAGGCCAGGAACACGATCCAGCGCTTGTCGCGCACCGCCCGCTCGACCTGCGTGAGCATGCCGGTCTCGCTCGATTCGACGAGCGACCAGTTCGACGGGCCGAGCGCGTGGTCGGTGAGCATCCGCTTGATGTTCTGGTTCGCGGGCGCGCCGGGCTCGATCCCGTAGATCTTGCCGCCGAAGCGGTCCGCATGACGCGCGAGATCGGCGAACGTATGCACGCCGGCGGCCGCCACGTAGTCGGGCACCGCGAGCGTGAACTTCGCGCCGCTCAGGTTCGCGTGCAGCACGTCGATCGACTTGTCGTCGACGAACGGCTTCACGAGCGGCGCCTGCGCGGGCATCCAGTTGCCGAGGAACACGTCGACCTGCCCTTTCTTCAGCCCCTGGTACGTGATCGGCACCGACAGGTTCGCTACCTCCTGCCGGTAGCCGAGCGCCTTCAGCACGACACCCGCCATCGCGTTCGTCGCGTCGATGTCGGTCCAGCCGGGCGCCGCCATCTTCACGTCGCCGCACGTCCGAGGGTCGGCCGCCCGTGCGCCCTGCGCCGTCACCAGGCACGCGGCCGCGGCGAGCGCCGCGCCGATCCGGATTGCTGCATTGCATTGCCGTTTCATCGTCCGCTTCCTCCGTCGTTCGTTCATGTTCGCGAGGCGGGACGCTCAGCGCCCGACCCGCGGAAAACGCGCCATCGCCTCGAGCGTGTCGAGTTCGATGTGATTGCGCATGTAACGCTGGCTCGCGTCGGTGAACGGCTGCCAGTCCCACGCCTGGATACGGCCCCGCGTCGTCGCCGCGTAATGGAAGCGCCGGCGCCGCTGGCTCGCGCGCACCTGCCGGTCGAGCTCGGGCAGGTTCCAGCGCCCCGCGGCTTCCGCGCGGAACGCGGCGAGCACGTCGGCGGCCTCGGGCACGCCGGCCAGGTTCGTCAGCTCGCGCGGGTCGTCCGACAGGTTGTAGAGCTGGTCGGGATCGAGCGGGCAATGCACGTACTTCCAGTCGCCGCGCCGGATCATCACGACCGGCGCGAGCGCGCCTTCCGCGAGGTATTCGCCGAGCGCGACATCGTGCGCGGGCGTGCCGTGCAGGTGCGGCACGAGGCTCGCGCCGTCGACCGGGTCGGGCCAGCCGCCGGCGGGCGCGGCGCCGGCCAGGTCGACGAGCGTCGGCAGCAGGTCGAGATGCGACACGGGCCCGCGCACGCGCGCGGCGCCGAAGCGGCCCGGCGCATGGACGATCAGCGGAACGCGGCAGCCGCCCTCGAAGAACGTCATCTTGTACCAGAGCCCGCGCTCGCCGAGCATGTCGCCATGGTCGGACGTGACGATCACGATCGTGTCGTCGGCGAAACCGCACTGCTCCAGCGCGGCCAGCACGCTGCCGAACTGCGCGTCGACATAGGACGTCGCGCCGTAGTACGCATGGCGCGCGGCGCGGATCTGCGCGTCGGTGGGCGGCGTGCGATCGTTCTCGCAGACGACGCGCAGCCGCTGCGAATGCGGATCGCTTTCCGCCGCATCGAGCCGCACGGCCGGCATGTCGATCTCGTCGTCGCGGTACAGATCCCAGTATTCGCGCGTGATCGCGTACGGGTCGTGCGGATGGGTCAGCGACACGACCATGCAGAACGGCCGCGCATCGTGCCCGGCCGCGCGCTCGCGCGCGACGTCGTAGAGCTTCTGCTTCGCGGCGAACGTGACTTCGTCGTCGAAATCGAGCTGGTTCGTGCGCACGCACGGGCCCGCCTCCAGCACCGAGCTCATGTTGTGATACCAGCTCGGCCGCTCGCCCGGCTGGTCCCAGTCGGGCACCCAGCCGAAATCGGCCGGATAGATGTCGGTCGTGAGCCGTTCCTCGAAGCCGTGCAACTGGTCGGGCCCGCAGAAATGCATCTTGCCGGACAGCATCGTCCGGTAGCCGCCCGCGCGCAGGTAGTGCGCGAACGTCAGCGTTTGCGCCGGCAACTCGGCGGCGTTATCGTAGGCGCCGATCCCCGACGGCAGCTTGCCGGTCAGCAGCGAGAACCGCGACGGTGCGCACAGCGGGCTCGCGCAGTAGGCGGCGTCGAACACCACGCCTTGCGCGGCGAGCCGGTCGAGCGTCGGCGTGCGTGCGACGCGGTTGCCGTAGGCCGGCAGCGCGAACGGCGTCAACTGGTCGGCCATCAGGATCAGGATGTTGGGTGTCGGGTTCGTCATGAGCGGTCGTGGGGAAAGCGGTGTTCGAACGGAGCGGCGCGCCGCTCCGGCGGCGGGACGTCCGGCATGACGGAGACAGCCCGCAGAAACCGCCGCGCACGCGGGCCGCGCTGGCTAGAATCGCGGAACGCATTGCCCGGCGGCCGCGAAGCGCGTGTGCCGCACCGTCCGATGCACTATCGCCCGCCCGAATTCGCGCGGGTAGGCGTCCGGCCCTTATGGGGCCATTAGAGAGACTTATGTCGAAACCGGAACCGTTACCGTCGATGCAGGCGCTGCGCGCGTTCGAATCGGCCGCCCGGCTCGCGAGCTTCACGGCCGCCGCGCGCGAGCTGGGCTCGACGCAGCCGGCCGTGAGCCAGCAGGTGTACCAGCTCGAAGCCGAACTGGGCGTGCCGCTGTTCGAGCGCAGTCCGCGCGGCGTCACGCTGACGGCCGACGGCCAGTGCCTGTACGAAGCGGTGCGGCTGAGCCTCGACACGCTGCGCGGCGCGACCGCCACGCTGCGCGCGCGCCGCGAGCACGGCGCGCTCACGATCGTCACCGACTTCGGCTTCGCGACCTACTGGCTGATGCCGCGGCTCGCCGGCCTGAAGCGCGTGATGCCGGACGTCGACGTGCGCGTCGTCACGTCACAGGATTACGACCCGCAGCGCGACCACGCCGACATCGCGGTCCTGTTCGGCGACGGTCACTGGCCGTCGTGCACGGCCGCACGGCTCTTTCCGGAATCGGTCACGCCCGTGTGCTCGCCCGCGTTCCGCGCCGCGCACCGCGACGTCGCGCGGGCCGACCACCTGCTCGCACTGCCGCTGCTGCACGTGCAGCCGACGCGCCCCGAGCGCTGGCTGTCGTGGTCCGGCTGGTTCGACGCGCATGGCCTCGAGCCGCCACCCGCCGCGCGCGGCGTGACCTTCAACAGCTACGCGCTCGTGATCCATGCGGCGCTGCTCGGCGAAGGCGTCGCGCTCGGCTGGTCGCCGCTCGTCGACGAGCTCGTCGCGTCCGGCCAGCTCGTGAAGCTCGTCGACGCGCCCGTCGTCACGTCGCGCGGCTACTTCCTGGTGCGCCCGCCGCAGCGGCCCGAGCCGGATGCGACCCACGTGTTCCGGCGCTGGCTGCTCGACGCCTGCGCCGGCGTCTGACGGGCCCGGCCGGCCCGCACGCGCTGGCGCGCCGATACCAGCCACACGGCGCGTTGGTTCTATCCGCCCCGGAATCGTCCTGATTTACTTGAGCCTCCCGCTACCCGCGCGGTGCGGCGCCGTCGTGCGCCGCCGCACGGCCGTGCGCCCATGCCAACCGAGGAGTCTCATGACCGCCGAGCACCGCCCCGATCAATTCGTCCTGACGCTGTCGTGCCCGAGCGCGGCCGGCCAGGTCGCCGCCGTCGTCGGCTTTCTCGATCGCCATCGCTGCTACGTCGATGCGCTGAACGTGTTCGACGACGACCTCAGCAACCGCTTCTTCGTACGCTGCGTGTTTCATCCGACGGATGAAACGCTGCAGATCGACGCGCTGCGCCAGGAATTCACGCCGATCGCCACGAGCCTCGGCGGCGCGCAGGGCGACATGCAATGGGCGATCCATGACGTGAACGCACGGCCGAAGGTGCTGATCATGGTGTCGAAGCTCGAGCACTGCCTCGCGGACCTGCTGTTCCGCTGGCGGATGGGCGAGCTGAAGATGGACATCGTCGGCATCGTGTCGAACCACCCCGATTTCGAGCCGCTCGCCGCCCAGCACGGGCTGCCGTTCCGGCACTTCCCGATCACGGCCGACACGAAGGCGCAGCAGGAAGCGCAGTGGCTCGACTTCTTCGAATCGAGCGGCGCCGAACTCGTGATCCTCGCGCGCTACATGCAGGTGCTGTCGCAGGAAACGAGCGCGAAGCTCGCGAACCGCGCGATCAACATCCATCATTCGTTCCTGCCCGGCTTCAAGGGCGCGAAGCCGTATCACCAGGCGCACACACGCGGCGTGAAGCTGATCGGCGCGACCGCACACTTCGTCACCGACGATCTCGACGAAGGGCCGATCATCGAGCAGGTCGTCGAGCGCGTCGATCATGCGCTGCGCCCCGAGCAACTGCTCGCGGTCGGGCGCGACGTCGAAAGCCTCACGCTCGCGCGCGCGGTGAAGGCGTTCATCGAACGGCGCGTGTTCCTGAACGGCGATCGGACGGTGGTGTTTTCGTAGGCATGCGAAACGGCGGCCGGCTCGCCCCGTGCCTCACGTCGAGGCGGAAGGCACGCGCGCCGGCGCCGTGCCGATTCGCCGCGCCCGGCGCCGCAGATACAGGTTGTTGAGAATCAGTGCCGCGCCGGTCAACCCGGCGCCCGCGATTTGCGCGCGAGTGGGCACCACGCCCGTGGCGGCGGACACGATGAACGCGGTGATGGGCAGGACGTCCATGAACAGCACGCCGTTCATCGGCCCCAGGATCCGGTTGCCCGTCATCCACAGCAGGATCGCGCCGAAGCCGGCCACCGGCCCCATGTACGCGAGATGCGGCAGCACCGCGTGCACGGCGGCCCATGACGGCGCCGCGATCCGGTGCGTTGCGACCAGCATCAGATTGACCGTGACGATCGTGGTCAGTCCGAGCCACGTCGTGAAGGTCGTGTATTTCAATGCCGACCAGCCGGAGAAACGCGCCGCGCCGAACGTATAGACGACCCAGCACAACGCACCGACGACGATCAGCGCATTGGCCGCATAGTGCTGCGGTTCGTGCAGCGCGGCCACCACGTCGCCGCGCGTGACGACGAGCACCACGCCGGTGAAGGACAGCACCACGAACAGCACCGACACCGGCGCGGGCGGGACGCGCCGCACCAGCGCGTTGAGCAGCAGCCCCATCATCGGCTGGGTCGCCATCATGACCGATGCGGTCAGCGCGCCTTCGTCGCCGGCCAGCTGCTGGCCCAGGAACACGAACGACCCGAACCCGCAAAAGCCGATCGAGCCGAGCAGCCATGCAAGCGGCACCGATTCGCCGGCCGCGCGGAATGCGCCGGGCCCTTCGACGACCCGCAACAACACGAGGAATGCGCTGCCCGCGATCAGGTAGCGCAGCGACGTGAACGTGAATGGATCGATGTGTCGCAACGCGTCGGTCATCACCGGAAACATCACGCCCATCAGGATCGTCGCACCGACACATGCCGCGATCCCCTTCCCGTACGCGCCCGCGGCCGGCACTGCGTTATTTGCGGCATTCATGACTGATCATTCCCAAATTAATTGAACGATGAGGCCGGTGCGGCTGCGCGCAGCGGCGGCGGTTTTTCAGCTGCTTTTTCGAATCGGCTTGCCCGTCAAGGTTTCGACTGCCGTCCGTGGAACACGCACAATTTAAAACTGATCGTTCTCAAAATAATCAAAAAAATCAGGTCAGCGCCCGCATCGCGATTTCGACGATCGAAGCCAGTTCCGCCTCCGACGCACTCGATTTGCCCAGCACGCGCATGCCCTGGATCAGGCACAGCAGGAACCGGCCAACCTCTTCCGGATCGAGGTTCCGGTCGAAATCGCCCGATTGCTGGCCGCGTGCGACCGCAAGGCTGAATTGCGTGCCGATGCGCAGCAGCGTCGATTCGATGTACGGTCGCAACACGTCGTCGCCGGGTAGCAACTCGACGGCCGAATTCGTGATGAGGCAGCCGCGGCGCTCCGACAGCCGAACACCGATTTCCGTGTAGTACAGCAGCGCTTCCCTGAGGGCCTGACGCGGCGGCAAGTCCGCCGCGAGACGCTCCTTGAGCCGCGCGATCGCGCCTTCCGCATAACGGTCGAACGCGGCGACCAGCAGCCCGTGCTTGTCGCCGAACGTCCGGTACAGACTGCCGCGAAACACGCCGGTCGCCTCGCACAGCGTATCGATCGACGTCGCGTGATATCCCTGCGCCCAGAACACGCGCGCCGCGGCGTCGATCACCTCGTCGGTGTCGAATTCGCGTGGGCGCCCCCTGTCACGGGAGCCGGGAGAAGTTGGACTCATGAGTCAGGATATTAGAACCGATCATTCTCAAAATCAAGCGTCGTCGCTCGCGGGCGGGCGCCGTGCACGCCGGCCATGCCGCCGGCCCTGAATGACGAAAGCCCGGCCGGTTGCAGCCGGTCGGGCTTCGTTGCGGGCGGCGAGATCGCACCGCCGTATGCGGTTTCCGGGTGATGTGCGCCGTTACACGGCCTGACGCGTCACTTCACCCATGCGAGGTAATACGACAGCCAGATCGTCAGCCCCGCGCCGATCAGCGCGGCATACGGCATCAGGTTCAGCCACATCGCGCGCTTCGGCACTTCGAGCTCCATGTCGCGCTGCATCTGCTCGGGGAAGCGGCCGCGATCCTGCCAATAGTGGCGATACAGGAAGACCGGCACGATCAGCAGCATCGCGATCAGTCCGTTGCGCAACGTGCCTTCGCCCTGCAGGTTCGCACCCGCGCCGACGTAGACGAGGTTCGCGTAGCCGCAGATCGAGCCTGCGACGAGCAGCCAGGTCGGGCAGCGGAACGGCCGATCCCAGTTGCCGCGATCCATCCGGTGGATCCAGCCCGACTGGAGATTCAGGAATACGAACAGCATGTAGCAGACGTTCGAGATCGACAGCACCGTCATGTAGTCCGACATCATCAGCAACACGAGGTTGAAGCCGAGGTCCGTCCACATCGCGCGGGTGGGCGAGCCGTGCTCGTTCACGTGCGACAGGTACTTCGGCAGCCAGCCGTCGACCGATGCCTGGTACAGCGTGCGCGACGAGCCCATCATCGACGTCATCACGATCAGCAGGATCGACAGCATCAGCATCACGACGACCGCATTCGCGACCCACGCGCCGCCGCCGACGATCTTCGCCATCGCGGCCGCGACACCCGTGCCGTCGCCGATCGACGGATCGAGCATCGCCTGCGTGCCGAGCGCGCCCTGGAACGCCATCGGCACGAGCGTCATCACGACGAGGCACAGCGCGCCCGACCAGAAGATCGCCTTCGCGGTATCGCGGCGCGGATCGCGGAATTCACGCGTGTAGCAGACGGCCGTCTCGAAACCATACGACGCCCAGCCGGCCATGAACATCGCGCCGAGCGCCATCGTGACGCCCTGCCCGTTCCACGAACCGAACGTCGCGGTCGTGAGGTTGCCTTGCGCGTCGTGACCGAGCGGCAGCAGCGGAAGCAGGTTCGACATCGGCACGTCGCCGGTGACGAACGGCACGATGCCGACGATCAGTAGCGGCGTGAGCGACGCGATGCCGAGGATGCGCTGCGTGCGTGCCGCCTTCGATGCGCCGCTGTGCTGAAGCTTGAACGTGATGAGAAGCAGGATCGTCGCGATGATGAACGTCGCATTGATCCGCAGGGACAAACCCGGCTTGATGAAACCGAGATCCGCGATCTTGAGCTGCCATTGCAGCACCGCCGCGTTGGCGGGAAAGAGACTCGTGAGCGCATAGCTCGCCGCGAGGCCGCAGCCGAGCGCAAGCATCGGCGACCACGCGAGCCAGTTGCACCACACGGAAACCGGGGCAATCAGCTTGCTGTAACGGACCCATCCGATCGCGCCATATACGGACGCGCCGCCCGATTTATGAGGAAATAGCCCCGAGATTTCCGCATAAGTCGCGCTTTGAATCAGCCCCATCGTGATCGCGGCGATCCAGATCGCCCACGCGGGCTGGCCGATCGTCGCGCATACGCCGCCGATCGTGAACAGCACGCCTGCCGGCACGCCGCTCGTCACCCAAAATGCGTCTTTCCAGGTCAGGCCACGATGCAGCGTGTGGCCCGTCGAATCATGTGAGATGGTTGCCTCAACGTCACTGGTGCGATTCGCACGCAGTCCTGCCTGACTCATCCAATTCCTCCTCTCGATCGGAGTTGGCGCTTTAGCGCTTACTCTGGTTCGATGCAAGCTGTGATGATTTTGCACAAGCGCCGTAGTGTAACAATTTACGGGCTTTTTTGCAGAATCCGAAAAATAATTCCGGGATATGGCCGCATTGAATCTCGATTATTTCGGATTCCTGCAAACCATTCCCGGCATGTTTTTATGATGATTCGTACGACGTATTGGGTGACGCTTACTGCGCGCCTTCCGTCCACGCATTCACGCGGTCCGGATGCGCGGCAATCCACGCGTCCGCGGCTGCTTCCGGCTTCGAACCGTTCTGGATCGCCAGCATCACGCTGTCGATTTCACCCGGCTTCCACTGGAATTTCTTCAGGAACGCGACGACCGGCTTGGCCTTGGCTTCGAGCCCCGGATTCACGACGCTGTCGACGTGCTCGGCACCGCCGAACACCTTCTTCGGATCCTCGAGGAAGCGCAGCTTCCACTTCGCGAACATCCAGTGCGGTGCCCAGCCCGTCACGATGACCGGCTTGCTCGCACCGACCGAACGCGACAGCTCGGCCGTCATCGCGCTGCCCGAACTCGGCATCAGCGTGTAGTTCAGCCCGTAGCTCTTGATCGCGTCGTCGGTCTTGCGCATCACGCCGGCGCCCGCATCGATGCCGACGATCCGGCCGCCGAAGCTGGCCTTCTCCGCATTCAGGTCGTCGATGCTCTTCGCCTTCACGTACGCGGGCACGATCAGGCCGATCTTCGCATCGGGAAAATTCGCGCCGAGGTCGACGACCTTGGCCTTGTATTCATCCCAGTAGGAGCCGTGCGTGACCGGCAGCCACGCGGACAGCGTCGCATCGAGGTCGCCGCGCGCGACACCCTGCCACATGATCCCGGCCGCGACCGGCACGAGCTTCACCTCGTAGCCGAGCTTCTTCTCGATGACGCGAGCCGCGACGTTGGACGTCGCGACGCTGTCGTCCCAGCCTTCGACGTAGCCGATCTTCAGCGTCGGCTTCGTATCGGCGAGTGCCGACGTGCTCAGCGCCACCATCGCCGACAGTGCGCCGGTCCACAACAGTTTTCCGAACAGTTTCATGGTCGATCTCCTTGATAAGCGCACCGTGCGCGTTGTCTCTCTAGGTTCTTCAACCACAAATCCGCGGTATCGTTGTTTTCCGACGGATGCTTGTCCGGACGCGACGTGTCCGGACAAGCGCCGACACATCGCGACTACTTGTCGATCACGAGATCCGACAGCGGCTTGCTGCAGCACAGCAGCACCATCCCCTGGTCGATCTCGCGCTGGCGGATGCCGCCGTTGTGCTTCATTTCGACCTGCCCCGACACGAGCTTCACCTTGCAGGTGCCGCACATGCCCTGCGTGCACGAGGCCGGCAGCCGCACGCCCGACTGGCGCGCCGCGTCGAGCACGTGCTGCTCCGAGCCGCACGAAATCTCGCGGTTGCTCTTCGCGAAGCTGACGGTGTACTGCTTCGTGTCGGTGTCGCCGCCTTCGGCCGGCGGTACGAGATCGGCGAGCAACTCGTCGCTCGCGGTCTGCGCGAGCGTCTCGAACGAGAAGCTTTCCTCGTGATACTGCTTGCGATCGAAACCGGCTTCGTCGAGCAGGTCGCGCACGGCCTTCATGTACGGCGCGGGGCCGCACGTGAAGATCTCGCGCTCCATGAAGTCCGGTGCGATCAGCTTCAGCAGCGGCAGCGTCAGGAAACCCGTGACGCCCGGCCAGTTCGTGCGCGCGCCCACGCGCTCGACGACGAACGACGTGCGGAAGTTCGCATGGTTCGACGCGATCAGGTCCAGCTCGCGCGCGAAGATGATGTCGTCCGGCGTGCGCGCACTGTGCACGAACAGGATGTCGCGATCTTCCGCGAGATCGTGGTGCGCGCGGCTCATCGACATCAGCGGCGTGACGCCCGAGCCGGCCGACAGGAACAGGTACTTGCGCGCCGGATGCCGGGCGCACGTGAACTCGCCGGCCGGGCCGAGCACGCGCACCGAGGCGCCGGGCTGCAGGTTGTCGTGCAGCCAGTTCGACACCTTGCCGCCCGGCACGCGCTTCACCGTGATCGACACCGTGTGCGGTCGCGCCGGCGACGACGAGATCGTGTAGCAGCGGTTGATCGTTTCGCCGTCGATGTCGAGCTCGAGCGTGAGGAACTGCCCGGGCTCGAACGAGAACGTGCGGCCCTGCGGCGAACGGAAGAAGAAGCTCTTCACGTCGTGCGTTTCCTGCCGCACGTGGCAGCACACCAGCGTTTCCTCGACGTCGCTCGTCCACCGCTCGGGCAGGCCGTTCCAGAACGCCGGGCGCGTGACCCGGCTGTCCGTCGGCTCGAAATTGGCCGCGTCTCGCATCATGTCAGCCTCCGCAGGGCCGCCCCAAGGAGGCTGACCGCCCCCGTGGGGGGCAGGGAACGCAGTGAGCGTGGGGATCGTTTCATCAGTTGCTCCGCTTGTCCGCTGCTATGACCTATTCGCCGGTTTTTTCGGCGAGCCGGCCGATGTACCATGCCGAGAATTTTTCGACGAGACCTTCCGTGTACGGCGAATACGGGCCCGGCTCGTACGCGCTGCTGCTCGCGCCGCGCTGCGAGAACTCGACGAGCGCGCGATCCTGGTCGTTGGTCGCGTTCCACACGGCCGTCAGGTTCTTCACGTCGTAGTCGATACCTTCCTTCGCGTCCTTGTGCACGAGCCACTTCGTGCGCACGAGCGTCTTGCCGGCCGACAGCGGGATCACCGAGAACGTCACGATGTGATCGCTCATGAAGTGGTGCCACGAGTTCGGCTGCGTCCAGAACGACAGGCCGCCGAGGTCGGCCTTGTCGAAGCCGCCGAGCAGCTTCTTCGACGCGACCTTCGCGTCGAGCGTCTGCGATTCGCCGCTGCGGTCGAGCGGCAGGCGCTGCGTGCGGAAACCCGTCACGTCGAGCAGCTTCTCGATTTCGGCGGACGGCAGGCCCATCTCGGCCCACTCCTTGCCGCGCCGCACGCACGTTTCGGCGAATGCGTCCATGCCTTCGGCGTTCGCGTCGGAACGCTGGTAGCCGAAGCCGTATTCGTACAGCGAGATCGTCAGCTCCGGATGGTTCGCGACGCAGTGATAGCACTCGCGGTTGTTCTCCATCGTGAGCTTCCAGTTGCCTTCCTCGATGATGTCGATCTGCGCGGCGATCTTCGTGCTCGGCAGATCGTGCGGCAGCAGGTACGGCTCCATCTCGGCGCGCATCTGCGCGAAGTCGACCGGCGGCTCGTCGGCGAGGCAGATGAAGATCAGGCCCGCGAGGTTCTCGACGTGCACCGACTTCAGGCTGTGCTTGCAGCGGTCGAACTTCTCGCCCATGTGCTCGGCGAACATCAGCTGGCCCGTCAGGTTGTAGGTCCAGCTGTGGTACGGGCACACGATGTTGCCGACCGAACCCTTGTCCTCGTTGCACAAGCGCGCGCCGCGGTGACGGCACACGTTGTGGAACGCGCGGATCGCCATGTCGTCGTCGCGCACGATCAGGATCGAATCGCTCCCCAATTGGACCGTCACGTAGTCGCCCGGCTCGGGAATGTCCGGTTCGACCGCCACCTGGATCCAGTGCTGGCGGAAAATCGCCTCCATGTCGAGCGCGAAGATGTCCTCGCTCGTGTAGAACGGCGCCTCGAGGCTGTGCCCTTCCTTGCGCCGCTCGATCAGTGCACGAATGTCTGCCGATACTTTCATCGTTTGCTCCGGATTCCTTGCATCCCTGGGTTCTTGCCGACAGGCATCAAAATCAGTAGTCGATGAGCTGATGCTCGCGCAAATACGCGAGGATCACTTGTGCTTTTTCGACCGAACTCCCTTCATTTACGACGTTGCCGCCCCGGCTTTCGGTCGTCGTCGCGGACAGCATCCGGGCATGCCCGGAACGCTTCTCGGCGGCGACCAGCTTGACGGGCTTACGCTCGACCGGGCCAACCGTCCACGCGGTCGCGTCGGCGTCCGCGCCGGGCGCCGCGAGCGCCGGCCGGATCGCGCCGGCGCGCAGCCGCGCATACGCGTAGCGCGGCTCGGCATTGGCGAGCGGATGGACGGCAATCACGGCCGGCAGCGCGGCATCGACGCGCCGCCGCAACCCTTTCGGCAAAAATTGCCGGACAGCCGCGCGGCCGCCTTCGACCGTCACGTCGACGGCCGAGCCGACCAGCGGATAACCGAGCGCCGCGGCGATGCGGTACGGCAGCATCCCGGTGTCGTACGCGCCCTCGGCGCGCGTGCCGGTCAGCACGAGGTCGTAGCCTTCGATACGCGCGGCGAGCGCGTGGACGGCATCGTCGCCGTCGCGGCAGGCCAGCACTTCGACCTCCCGCGCGCCGAGCGCGAGATATTCGGCCAGCGCCGCATTCGCGGGATCGCCGGCATGGATCACGTCGAGCGTCGCGCGATGCTGCTCGGCGAGCTGGCGACCGGTTTCGAGCGCGGCCGCGTCGTTACGGCTGTAGCGCACGACGCCGCTGACCGGATGCCGGCCGACGGACACGAGCACCGCGATGCGTTGCAAGAGGCGGGGGGCGTTCATGCGGCCACTCCTTCCGGTTCACGGGCGCCGACCGCGGCCGGCGATTCGCCGCGCGCGGCACGCGCGGCCTGTACCTGTTCGATCAGCGCGGCGATCGTCGCCTGCGCGTCGCCGACCACCGTCAGGTTCGCGCGCTTCGCGATCGGCGCACTGCCGTCGAGGTTCACCGCGATCACGTGGCGGCAGTCCTTGATCCCCTGCAAGTGCTGTACCGCACCGGAGATGCCGAACGCGATGTACACGCTTGCCTCGACCGTCTTGCCGGTCGCGCCGACCTGCTTGTCGCGCGTGAAGTGGCCGTTGTCGACCGCGACACGGCTCGCGCCGATCGCCGCGCCGAACGCACCGGCCAGCTGCTCGAACGCGCCGATGTCCGACACGCCGTTGCCGGCCGACACGATGAAGTCGGCTTCCTCGAGCGCGACCTGGGCCGCGTCGATTTCTTCCAGGCCGAGATCGCGGTACGGCTGCGCGGCGTCATGCGCCGGGCGGATGAAATCGGCGGCCAGCCGTTCGCCCGCGCCGACGAACGGCAGCTTCGCGTCGGCCGCGTTCGGCGCAAGCAGGATCACGTCGGGCAGCGCACGCGTGGCAAACGCCCGCCCGGCCTGCGCATATGCGCCGACATGCTTCGCGTCGATCTCGACGACGTGGGTCGCGACGCTCGCGCCGGCGGCCGCCGCGTAACGCCGGCCAAGATCGCCGTCGCCCGTCGCGTTGTCGGGCACGAACACGTGTTTCGGTGCGAGCGCGGCCACACAGGCCTGCAACGCTTGCAATTCGCTTTCGGGATCGAACGCGCGGCGATCGAAGCCGGTCAGCTCGAGCAGCTTGTCGACGCCGAGTTCGGCCGCGTCGTCCTTCAATTCGCCGAACGCGAGCAGCGCGACTTCGGTTTGCGCATCGGCGAGCACGGCGGCGGCGGCGATCGCCTGCCGCGCATGGTCGTCGAGCGCGCCGCGCTCACAGTGCGCGACCACCAGCATCACGTGTTTCGGATCCTGCAGCGCGCGGCGCGGCTTCGCGGCCACCGCGCCATGGCCGTGCACGGACCCGTGCGCGGCGTTCGCATCGGCGCTGCCTTCCTCGCCGAGCGTGATGCGCTTCAGGCCGGCGGCCGTGATGATGAACGGCCGGCGCGGATCGATTCGTTTGATCGTATTCATCGATTCACTCCAGCGAGGCGGCGACGAGTTCGGCGACGTCGAGCACGTCGGGGCGCGGGCCCACGACGCCTTCGAGCATGGCCGTGCAGTTCGGGCATGCAACCGCGACCACGTCCGCGCCGATCGTGCGTGCGTCGGCGATGCGGATGTCGGGAATGCGCTGCTTGCCGGGGATGTCGGTCAGCGGCGCGCCGCCGCCACCGCCGCAGCAGCGCCCGCGCATGCCGTTGCGCTCCATCTCGACGACCTGGATGCCGATCGTCTTCAACAGCTTGCGCGGCGCTTCCGTCTCGCCGTTGTAGCGGCCGAGGTAGCACGGGTCGTGATACGTCGTGCGCTTTTCCTGCAGCGACTCGACGGCCTTCGGCGCGATCTTGCCGCTGTCGGCGAGCTCGGCGAGATAGGTCGTGTGATGCTTGACCGTCACGCGCAGCCCGAGCGCACGGTATTCGTTGCGCAGGCTGTGCATCACGTGCGGGTCGGCCGTCACGATCTGCTTGTACGACAGCGTGCCGAGCGTGCCGATCAGGCGCTTCGCCATCTGCTGGAAGGTCGCTTCATCGCCGAGCCGGCGTGCGACGTCGCCCGTGTCGGTCTCGGTCGAGCCGAGCACCGCGTAGTCGACGCCCGCCTTGTTCAGCACCTTGACGAACGCGCGCAGCGTGCGCTGGTAGCGCATGTCGAATGCGCCTTCGCCCGCGACGAACAGCACGTCGACCGGCTTGCCCGGCTGCGCGACGGGCGCGCTCAGGTCGACCGACCAGTCGTAGCGCGCGGCCGTGTCGTAGCCGCCCATCGTGCCCGTTTCACGCAGGTTCGCGAGCACTTCCTGGCCCTTGCCGGGCACCGTGCCGTGCACGAGCGTGCGATTGCGGCGCATGTCGACGATCGCGTCGACGTGTTCGATCAGCATCGGGCACTCCTGCACGCACGCACGGCAGGTCGTGCACGACCACAGCGTCTGCTCCTCGATCAGCCCCGACACGATCGGGCCGTTCGGCTCGCCGCGATGCTGGCCGACCGCGAGGCCCGGCGACGGGCTGCCCGCGTATGCCGCATCGGTACCGCCGGCCATCCCGACGACGAGATCCTGGATCAGCTTCTTCGGGTTCAGCGGCTGGCCCGACGCGAACGCGGGGCACGCGGCCTCGCACTTGCCGCACTGCACGCAGGCATCGAAACTCAGCAGCTGGTTCCAGCGGAATTCGACCGGCTTCGCGACACCGTATTCCTGATGCTCGATGTCCGGCAGCTTCAGCGCGGTCGGCGGCGTGGCCGTGCCGTTGCCGGTGAACGATTCGCGCGTGGCGGCGAAACGCTCCTGGCGCGGGTGGAACGCGAGGTGCAGCAGGCCGGCGATCGCATGCTTCATCGGGCCGCCCTTCGCGGCGCCGATCGTCATCGTGAACGCGCCGACGCCGATCAGCAGCGCGCAGAGCACCGCGAACGCACCCGACATCGCGCCGGTCGGCACCAGCATGAACAGCACGAGGCCGAGCGCGAACGAGCCGAGCAGCCAGGGCAGCGTGTTCCACGGGCCTTTCGACAGCCGCGCGGGCACGTCCCGGGCCGCGCGGCGGCGCCACACGAACACCGCGCCGACCAGCATCGCGAGCGCCGCGAGGAAAATCAGCTTGTCGAGCCAGGGCGAATAGATCGCGAGGCCGTAGTTGACGAACACCAGCGCCAGCGCGCCGATCGCGCCGCCGGCCGTCGCGACGTGCGTCTTCGCGATGTACGGATCGCGGGCGACCACGTGGTGCAGGTCGACGAAATAGCGCTTCGGAATCGCGAACAGGTTCGCGACGCCGAACGAGCCGGGCGTCGTGGCGCGGCCCAGGCGCCAGTAGGACGAGCGCTTCGCGACCGCGAACGCGAGCCCCGCCACCGACAGCCACAACAGGGCGGTAATGAGGAAGGACGGGTTCATCGTTCAGAAATCCTTCACGAGACGCAGCGAGTCGTAGATTGCCCCGTGGACGTTGTGCATCGAGATGCAGTCGCCGACACGGAACAGCAGGAAACGGCCGTTGCCGAGTTCTTCCGACAGGCACGGCTGCGGCTCGGCCGCGAACAGCGTGTGCGGATCGATCTGGCCGCGGTTCACCGATTCCGGCTTGAGCTTCCAGTACAGCTCGTCGTTCGGCGACGAACCGTTCTCGATCACCACCTGGTCGACGGCGCGCTCTTCCAGTTCTTCCGTGTACTCGTTGCGCAGCACGGCGATCATCTTGCCGTTCTCTTCATAGACGCGGTCGAGCATCGTGTTCGGCGTCGGGATCACGCCGAACGCGTACAGGCGTCGGTAGAAGATCGGGAACGTCGTGCCGCCGCAATCGTCGGCGACCTTCACGTCCGGCGTGACGACCTCGACCTTCGAGCCGCGGCTCGCCATGAAGTCGGCCACGCCTGCACCCGCATGCGTGCTCACGCCGTCGAACAGCAGCACGTTCTGCTTCGGCTCGACCTTGCCGGTCAGGATGTCCCACGAGCTGACGGCGAGCCCCTCGGCCACGCCCCAGCCCGGCACCTGCCACGTGAAGCTCGACCCGCCCGTCGCGAGCACGACGATGTCCGGCTTCTCGGCCATGATCATCTTCTCGTCGGCGGCCACGCCGAGACGGCGGTCGACGCCCAGGCGCTTCGTCTCCATGTCGAACCAGCGGATGATCCCCGACATCTGCTCGCGCTGCGGCGCCTTCGCGGCGATCATCACCTGGCCGCCCACTTCCGCGTTCTTCTCGAACAGCACGACATCGTGGCCGCGCAGCTTCGCGACGCGCGCCGCCTCGAGGCCCGCCGGGCCCGCGCCGACCACCACGACCTTGCGCTTCGGGCCGCGCGACTTCTCGATGATGTGCGGCATCGTCGCTTCGCGCGACGTCGCCGCGTTCTGGATGCACAGCACGTCGAGGCCGTTGTACTGGCGGTCGATGCAGTAGTTCGCGCCGACGCACTGCTTGATTTCGTCTTCGCGGCCGTCGCGGATCTTGATCACCATGTGCGGATCGGCGATCTGCGCGCGCGTCATGCCGACCAGGTCGATCATGCCGGTCGCGAGCAGGCGCTCGGCCTGGCCCGCGTCGCGGATGCTCTGCGCGTGCATCACCGGAATCTTCACGACCGACTTGATGCCGGCCGCGAGGTGCACGAACGGCTCCGGCGGCAATGCCATCGGCGGCATGCAGTTCGCGATCGTGTTGTGCGTGTCGCCGCCCGAGCCGACCACGCTCAGGTAGTCGATCAGGCCCGTCTCCGACATCGCCTGCGCGATTTCCTTCAGCGCTTCGTGATCGAGGCCGTCCTCGTGGAATTCGTCGCCGCACATGCGCAGGCCGACGCAGAAATCCTTGCCGACCGCCTCGCGCACGGCCGTCAGCACTTCGATGCCGAAGCGCAGGCGGTTTTCGAGGCTGCCGCCCCATTCGTCGGTGCGATGGTTCGAACGCTTGCTCCAGAACTGGTCGATCAGGTGCTGGTGAGCGGCCGAGATCTCGATGCCGTCCATGCCGGCCGCCTTCACGCGCTTCGCGGCCGCCGCGAAATCGCCGATGATGCGGCGGATTTCCTCGATCTCGATGATCTTCGCGTTGCCGCGGTGCACGGGTTCGCGCACGCCCGACGGCGACATCAGGTGCGGCCAGTGCTCGCCGTGGAACGACGAGCGGCGGCCCATGTGCGTCGCCTGGATCATGATCTTCGCGCCGTGCTTGTGCATCGTGTCGGCCAGGCGCGTGAGCGGATCGATGATCTTGTCGGTCGACAGGTTCACCGATTTCCACCAGCCTTGCGGGCTGTCGATCGACACCGGGCTCGACCCGCCGCAGATGGCCAGGCCGACGCCGCCCTTGGCCTTTTCCTCGTAGTAGCGGATATAGCGGTCGCCCGGCAGACCGCCCGGCTCCGCATACACCTCCGCGTGCGCGGTGCTGACGATCCGGTTGCGCAGCGTCAGCTGGTTCAGCTGCATGGGTTTGAACAGGTGGGGATAACGCATCGCTGGCGACCTCTGGCGTTCGAATGTCTCGTGTTGCGGGTGTTGTTCTGCTTCAGTGAAACGAGGCGTCAGTGCGCGATCGGCGACACTTCGAAGACGCAGTGGTCGTGATGCTCGGCCGCGCACTGCACTTCCTTCGACTGCGCGCGCGGTGCACCCTTGCCTGCCGGCGTCGTGTCGTTGACCCAGTCCATCGCGCCCGCGAACCAGCCCGCGAACATGTAGCAGAGCTTGCCTTCCTTGCCCGGCTGCTGGAGCACGAACGACGAGTGGCGCAGCTCGATCTTCGCGCGTGCGGCGGCCGGATCGGCCTCGATGATCGAGAACAGGCCCCAGCCACGCTGCGACAGGCGCTTCAGGTAGTGCTCGAACACGGCCATGCCGGTCAGGCCGTGCAGCTTCGCTTCCTTGTCGCACCAGTGGTAGGCGGACTTGTAGCCGGCCTTGTAGAGGATCTCGGCATACGCGTCGACGCCGAGCGCTTCCTCGACGGCGACGTGGTTGTTCGTGAAGAAGTGGCGCGGCACGTACAGCATCGGCAGCGCGTCGGTGGTCCAGACGCCGGTATCGGGATCGACGTTGATCGGCAGTTGCGGTTGCATCGTGGTGACTCCGTGAGGAAATTGGCCGCGCGGTTCAGCGCGCAGGCGCGACATCGTCCGCGCGCCCGCGCGGCTTGCGCGGGCGCGTCCCGATTTTTCTAATGTTGAATCGCGGGTAGCGGTTCGGCGCGATGCGGCGCTTACGCGCCCCACACGTCCTTGAACACGCGCACCCAGTTCTCGCCCATGATCTTGCGGATCCGCGACTCCTTCCAGCCGTGGCGTTCCATCGCCGCGGTCAGGTTCGGGAATTCGCCGATCGTGCGGATGCCGTCCGGGTTGATCACCTTGCCGAAGTTCGTCAGCTGGCGATAGCGGCCCTTGTCATGCGTCAGCATGTCGAAGAACTCCTTCGCGAAATCCTGCGTGAAGTCCGTGCCGATGCCGACCGCGTCTTCGCCGATCAGGTTCACGACGTAGTCGATCGCCTCGATGTAGTCGTCGATGTTCGCTTCGATCCCGCGCTTCAGGAACGGCGCGAACATCGTCACGCCGACGAAGCCGCCCGCATCGGCGATCTCCTTGAGCTGCGCGTCGCTCTTGTTGCGCGGATGCTCCTTCAGGCCCGACGGCAGGCAGTGCGAGTAGCACACCGGCTTCTTCGAGAACGCGATCGCTTCCGACGACGTGTTGCCGCCCACATGCGACAGGTCGACCATGATGCCGACGCGGTTCATCTCGGTGATCACTTCGCGGCCGAAGTCCGACAGCCCGCCGTCGCGCTCGTAGCAGCCGGTGCCGACCAGGTTCTGCGTGTTATAGCAGAGCTGCACCACACGCACGCCCATGTCGGCGAACGCTTCGATGTAGCCGAGGTTGTCCTCGAATGCATGCGCGTTCTGGAAGCCGAGGATGATCCCGGTCTTGCCTTCCTTCTTCGCGCGGAAGATGTCGTCCGTCGTGCGCACGAGCGTCAGCAGCTCGCCGTTGTCGCGGATCTTCTTCTTCATCACGCCGATGTTGTCGACGGTCTTGGTGAAGTTCTCCCACACCGACACCGTGCAGTTCGCGGCCGTGATGCCGCCCTTGCGCATGTCCTCGAACACCGGCTTCTCGAACTTCGAAATGTTCAGTCCGTCGATGATGATGCTGTCCTGATGCAGCGTGCTCATATCCGCTCTCGCTCGTGGGTCTGTTCTTGTGGGATCGATCAGTAGATCGGGAAGCGCTCGCAAAGCGCGAAGATCTCGCGGCGCACGCGCTGTTCGGTCGCGGGGTCGCCTTCCGGATTCGCGCGCAGCGCGTCGAACACCTCGAGGATCAGGCGGCCGATTTCGCGGAACTCCGCCACGCCGAAGCCGCGCGTCGTGCCCGCCGGCGTGCCGAGACGGATGCCCGACGTGACGGTCGGCTTCTCGGTGTCGAACGGGATGCCGTTCTTGTTGCAGGTGATGCCCGCGCGTTCCAGCGCCTGCTCGACCGGCGCGCCCTTCAGGCCCTTCGGGCGCAGGTCGACCAGCAGCAGGTGGTTGTCGGTGCCGCCCGTGACGAGATCGACGCCGCCGGCCTTCAGCACTTCGCCGAGCGCCTGCGCGTTCGCGAGCACGTTGTCGATGTAGGTCTTGAAATCGGCATGCAGCACTTCGCCGAACGCGACGGCCTTGCCGGCGATCACGTGCATCAGCGGGCCGCCCTGCAGGCCGGGGAACACGGCCGAGTTGATCTTCTTCGCGATGTCCTCGTCGTTGGTCAGCACGAAGCCGCCGCGCGGGCCGCGCAGCGTCTTGTGCGTGGTCGACGTGACGACGTGCGCGTGCTCGACCGGGTTCGCGTGGCGGCCGGCGGCGATCACGCCGGCGATGTGCGCCATGTCGACCATCAGCTTCGCGCCGACGCTGTCGGCGATCGCGCGGAAGCGCGCGAAGTCGAGCGCACGCGGGTAGGCCGAGAAACCGGCGATGATCAGGTTCGGCTTGTGTTCGTGGGCAAGCGCCTCGACCTGGTCGTAGTCGATCCGCATCGTGTCGCGGTTTACGCCGTACTGAACGGCGTTGAACCACTTGCCCGACAGCGCCGGCTTCGCGCCGTGCGTCAGGTGGCCGCCGGCATCCAGCGACATGCCGAGCACCGTGTCGCCCGGCTTGGCCAGCGCGAGCATCACCGAGCCGTTCGCCTGCGCGCCCGAGTGCGGCTGCACGTTCGCATAACCGGCGTTGAAGATCTGCTTCACGCGCTCGATTGCCAGCGCCTCGACTTCATCGGCGAACTCGCAGCCGCCGTAGTAACGCTTGCCGGGATAGCCTTCCGCGTACTTGTTGGTCAGTACCGAGCCTTGCGCCTCGAGCACGGCGCGCGACACGATGTTTTCCGACGCGATCAGCTCGACCTGCGACTGCTGACGCTCGAGTTCCTTCAGGATGGCGCTGCGCACCGGCGCGTCGCGCTCGGCAAGGGGCTGCGAGAAGAAAGGCTGGGTGTTCGACATAGTGCGTCCGTGACGAAGAATAAAGGGCTGCAACCGAAGCTCAAGGCCCGCCCTGCCTGGGTTTCCCGCTACGCCAGTGCAAGGCTGCCGACGGCTCTATTCTTGTCGTTCGGATTTTCGGCGGATTGATGAATTTAGACGCGTTCTTTGCCTTTTCCGCCATGCGCGTCCGTTTTGTACAAGTGACCGGTCGTGCTTTTCGGGATGACCAACCCAAACGGTATCGGCCGTTCACCTATGGATACGCACACCGGCAGTGCGTTTGCCGCCCGGTCGGGGTGCGGCATGTCACGGTTACGGTGCAGTGCAGCATGGGCCTGACGCCCAGGCAACGTATGGAGCTAGGGTTTAGCCGTATGGCACGCTTGTTGCGCTCGCTCACACAATACCGCAGCCCGATGCGTGCCCTTCGGGCATAAAGCTATTAGAGATTCTAGGAACGCTCCCCATGTCGCCCGACCGCACAGCGTCGCTGTCCCACTTCGCGTTCATGCCGTTACCGAATTTCACGATGATCGCGTTCACCAATGCGATCGAGGTGCTTCGGATGGCGAACTACCTGAGCGGCCAGCCGCTCTACCGCTGGTCGGTGATCAGCCCGGACGGCGGCCCGGTCACGGCGAGCAACGGCCTGACGGTCGACACGGGCCCGGCCGAATGCGCGGGGCAGCCCGACATCGTGTTCGTGTGCGGTGGCGTCGACGTGCAGCGTGCGACGACGCCGGCCCATCTGTCGACGCTGCGCCGTTTCGCACGCTCGGGCATCCCGCTCGGCAGCCTGTGCACGGGCACCTATGCACTCGCGAAGTCGGGACTGCTCGCGGGCTACGCGTGCGCGATCCACTGGGAGAACATGTCGGCGCTGAAGGAAGAGTTTCCGGACACGCGCTTCCTGAAGGAACTGTTCGTGATCGATCGCGACCGCATCACGTGCACGGGCGGCGTCGCGCCGCTCGACATGATGCTGAACCTGATCGCCGCGCGCGTGGGCACCGCGCGCGTCACGCAGATCGCCGAGCAATTCATCGTCGAACACGTGCGCGACACGAGCGCGCAACAACGCATGCCGCTCGTCGCGCGGCTTGGCTCGGCGAACAAGTCGCTGTTCGAAGTGATCTCGCTGATGGAGAACAACATCGAGGAGCCGCTGTCGCGCGAGGAACTCGCGCGGCTCGCGAACATGTCGCAGCGGCAACTGCAGCGCCTGTTCCGCGAGCACCTCGGCATGACGCCCACGCATTACTACCTGACGCTGCGGTTGCGCCGCGCGCGCGAGTTGCTGCTGCAGACCGACATGTCGATCATGCACATCACGATGGCGTGCGGCTTCCAGTCGGCGTGCCACTTCAGCAAGAGCTATCGCGACGCGTTCGGCGTCGCGCCGACGCGCGAGCGCCGCAAGCAGGTCGCGCCGCTGTCGCAGGGTGCGGCAAGCGGCGGGTCGAGTTTTCCGGTCCATTCGCTCCATGCCTGAAGCCGGAGCCGAGCCGGGTGTGCAATCAGGCGGTTGAACCGGATTTTTCGGACGACATCGAGCGCGCGCTGCCGCCGCGGCTTGCGATGCCGATTACCTTGTCGGTACATTCCGGCCGGCCTGCCGCTCCCGCTCAGTTGTACTGGATCACGAAGTTCAGCGTGGCATTGCCGCTGCCTGCGGTGATCGTGCCTGTCGTGGGCGCATACTTCGCCTTGCCCGAAAAGCGGTAGACCTCGCCGTCCGGGCTCGAGCGGTTCCAGTCCATCGTCAGCGCGTCGGCCTGGGTGAATGGCAGCTTCACGCCCTTGTCGCTCGTCAACGCAATGCCGACACCGGCGGCGACACCCGGTGTGCCGCGTCCAGTCAGACGCAACAGGCCCGCAGCCTCCTTGTCGCCTTCGAAGTACACCTTCACCGGAAGCGGATTGCCCGGCTTGTTGGTCCCGCACGCGACTTCAAGCGAGAACGGATGTTCCGCTGCCCGGCCGCCCTTGATCCGTTCGATCGGCTCCTTGTCCATCCGCACATTGGTGACGGGCGTCGTGGTCTGGCAGCCGCCGAAATAGATGTTGTTCGTCACCTGTGTCGTGCCCCTCCCGTTGATATGGCGACGGAGGATCTTGCCGGACGGATCCTTGGCGGCATCGAAGACCGCATTGAACGCGAGCGATACGGTGCCGCCCGGCCCCACATTCTTCGCCGTTCTGACCAGTTCCGCTCTCACCTTGTGCGGCGGATACAAAACGGGCGCACCGCCTCCCAGAATCGTGGATCCACTGGGATAGGTCATCGGCGGAATATCTCCTGCCGCGTTACCGAAGTCGACAAATACAAATCTCACGCCAATGCCGTCCACGCTGGTTTTGTATACGCCTTTGTATCCGGAAACCAGTTGACCATCCGGTACCGTCATCGACAATGTTGCCTTGGTGTCCCAACACGCGGTGCTGATTCCGGTCCCCGCCGCCGCAAACGTAACCTCGGCGCGCGCCAGCACGTCGCCAACAGGCGCCGCCGCGACGTTCATCGTTGCGGGAAACGTCACGTTGTAGGTGCCACCGGCCCACTCACCGTCGTTGTCACAATAGCCCAACGCGGTCCCCGACCAGATCAACGAGCCGACAACCATTGCCGCTCGAAGCCAGCGAAGCTTTTTATCAAAAATGCCATTCATTTCGACAAAATCCGTGATGTTGAAACGTGCCAAATGCGTCACGCAACGGTTGGACAGTGACGGCATGGCGCCTCAAGGGCGATATCGTTTGGCACCTTGGTTCGTCGGCGTGAGGAATGTTTGAATCAGGTATCGCGGGCGAGTCGCTGTCGTTCACCGCTTCGTCTATCAAAATCAGTTGTACTGAAGCACATGTGTCAGCGTCGCGTCCGCCTTCCTTGCCTTGATTTCGCCACCGCTGGCGACGTAGCGAGCCTTGCCCTGAAATCGGTGGAACTCGCTATTGGTGCCACTGGACGTCCAGGTCATCGCCCATGCCCGCTCTTTCACAAACGGCAACCCAACACAATCGAGGGTCCCTTCGGCATGAGCGGCGCTCTCGGTCTGGATCGGTCATTGATAGCTCAGGGTGAAGGTCGCGGCGGCATTCGCGCTCCCTGGTGTAATACGCGGGCTGATCTGTACATAGCGCGCCTTTAGGTCAATGGACATGCCGTCCTGACCCTGCTTGACGGTACCTGCATACCATTGGTTGGTATTGCCGACGGCACTGGAATCCGGCCCGTATCCCAGCACGACATCATCCTTGAGGATCTGGATGCCCACCCCGGTGGCCGCCTTCGCACTCTTCGACAGCGAGAGGGTCTTCGAAGTGTTTGCAGCATTCGTTGCGTCCGTCAACGTGACGAAAGCCCGGGTCCTGGTTCCCGCGGCGCCCCCCGAGCACTGCAGCTTGATCGAGAACGATTGGGGAGGAGCCGTCGATCCGACGCCCGAGAAGGCACTCGTCGCCATCACGCGCCCCATGGATACAGGAATGTTGGAGGGACTCTGGACGGTGCAGGATGGAACCCTGGGCTTGATGATGAGTGGCGAAGCGAATCGGAATTCGACAAGTGTCTGGCCGGCGGCGCTGTCCGCAGTGTAGCGGGCGTAGGCGCCGGTCAATATGCCGCCCGCGGTGATGTCTCCTGTCTTCACCAACTCGAATATCTTCGGGGCGAAAATTAACTCCCAGGTCTTATTGGTCCATCCATTACCATTAGTAATAAAGGGGTACGGCTGCCCCATTGGGGACCGTACCCGTATCCCGATGTTCGGGATGTCCGTCGGGTAGACGTTGTTGTTTCCCTGAACGCCGATGCCGGTGTAAACCTCCCTTGTCGCGGAAGAGCAGCTCGTAAAAGGGAGGAAACCTTTAACGTTCGTGAACTGCATCCCCGTCGCCTCTGCCGTATAGATCACCCCGCCGACGTAAGTCTGGGTGGGATCAAAGGGAGGGGGATTAAATCCACTTACCGACACAACATAGTAATCCTTTCCATCCGTCGTATCCGCTTGGCAAGCCGCCGAAGCGCACACCGGCGCAAGCGCCAAGCAAAGTGCAATAAATACCTTATTTCGGATAATCATCCACATTTCCATTCGATCTTGAATCGCTACAATGAAGGTGACAAGACCCTTCGCCATCGCTGCCCTGGGTGAACGACAAAGCAGAGGCTTTCCGGAGGCCGATCACCATGCGCCAACAACCGTACCGGCGCGCATGCACATCGCCGCCTGCCGCTCGTAGGCCAGTTCCTTGTTCTGCGTCGGCAATTGATAGGACAGCTTGCAGCTGTTGTCGCCCCACCGCACGTCGATGCTGCCCTTGTCCTCGATGCCGAACACCAGCAGCCGCGACTGGTTGTCCACCATGCCCAGCAGCTTGCCCTTCGCGTCGTAGGCTTGCGCGCCGAACGGCACCTTGCCGCCTCCGTCCTGACCCAGCTCGAACTGCACCCGGCGCCCCGATTCCGCTTCGAAGCGGGTCCTCACGATGGCCCCGCGAGTCGGGACCACCGACTTCGCGTTGTCGGTGATCTCGGTCTGCGTGCCGATGCTCGACGGATCGATGTTCAGCCAGTTCTGGCGATACGGTTGCAGATACGGCACGACCGCGTAGCCGCGCCGGTCGGTGCGGATCGTCGACGCTCCGCCAAACGTCACGTCGTGCACCTTCGGCACCTCCACCACCGCGAACGTCTCGCCGAGCGGCTGGCCGAGCGTGATGCCGCCGCCATGCACGACGACGGAGCCCGATACGCCCGCGTCGAAATGGCGGCCCGAACGATCCTGCGTGAAGTTGCCGGTCAGCTTCGCGTTCCGCGTATCCCAGCCCGCGCTCACGCCGCCCGAGCCGCCGCCGCTGCGGCTGTAGCCGGTCTGCACGCCGTAGTTGATGGTGTTGCTGTCGTTCAGGTAACCCGACGCGCCGGTCTGCACGTTGAATTCGCCGCGCGTCGACGACACCGCGTTCGCGTACAGGCGATGCGAACTCGACGCCTTGCCCAGCGGAATGCTCACCGACACGTTGAACTGCGTGTCCGGGCGCCCGAACGGCCCCGACTCCTGGATGTGCGACGCCGACACGCTGTAGCTGACGTTCTTGTAGCTGTTGCTGTAGCCGACCTGCAGGCGCCGACTGTGTCCTTCACCGTTCCAGTAGGTCGTGTCGCCGATGCCGGCGAACATCGAGCCACTGCCGAGCGGCTGGTTGACGTTCACGTCCAGCCGGCTTTTCTGACGCGCGATGCGCGGCCCGTAGGTGCGATCCGTGTCTTCGACGTGCTGGCTCAGCGTGCGGTAGCCATCCGTCGAATAGCGGTAGCCGACCATCGTGAACGTCGTGTTGGTCGAATGGAGCGTCTTCGAATACAGGAACCGCAAGCTCTGCCCTTGCCGGGTGCCCGACGACGTGCGCGACCGGCTCGTCGTGACATCCAGCGACATGCCGCCGATGCGCGTATTCACGCCGATACCGAGAGCGGCCGCCACATAGTTTTCCGCGGCGATGATGCCGCCATAACCGGTGAAGTTGTCGGACATGCCGTACACCAGCGTGCCCTGCGTGAACTTCGGGCTCGACTGGCCCTGGACGCGATACTGACCGGCGGAAAACGCGTACCGCAGGCTGCCGCGCCGAACCATCACCGGCAGGTACGAGTACGGCTGGGTGAACCGGCGCACGCGGCCGTCGGCTTCGGTAATCCGGATCTCGAGGTCGCCGTTCGAACCGCTCGGATAGATATCGGTGATTTCGAACGCGCCAGGCGGCACGGGCGTCGAATAGATCACGTAGCCGTTCTGCCGCACCTCCACGACCGCGTTGCTCTCGGCGATCCCGCGCACGATCGGCGCAAAGCCGACTTCGCTGTCCGGCAACATGCCGAGATCGGTGCCGGCCTGCGCACCGACGAAGCGCACGCTGTCGAAGATGTCGCCCGACGTATACAGTTCGCCGGCCGCCACCTTGCTGCGCAGACGCCGGATGTCGCGCTCGACGTAGGTCCGGTTGCTGGTGAAGCTGCTCTTCGCGCCCTTGGTGCCGGTAAGCGTCGATTCGTTGCGGAAGCGCCAGCCGCCGGCATTGAAGCCGCTGCGCAAACCGACGAAGTAAGACTCGTTGCCGTAGCCGCTGCCATCGTTGCGGCTGTAGTTGGCCTGGTAGTCGGTGTACAGCGCGGGGATGCCGTCGTCCCACAGCGACTGGTCGACGTAGCCGCGCGACGTGCGCGACACGTAGAGCTGCGGAAAGCTGATGTTCAGCGAGAGCGTATTGGACTCGAACTCCACCGAAGCGCCATCCGCCACGGCGGGCAAGTCGACGATCGTCTCGTCGTCCGCGCCTGCAGCGATACGCCCGTCCTTTTCCAGCCGCGCGATGTTGACGCCGGCCGTGCGCAACAACCCGAGCGTCACCATCGGCTTGACGGTGCCGTCGGCGTCCGCGCGGAACGCGACGTCCTGGCGCTTGGCCAGCGTGTGATTCAGGTAGATGTCGACGTCGTAGCGGCCGGGCGACACCGCGCTGCCCTTCTCGAAGTAGCTCAGCTCGACCGGCCCTTCGCCCTTGCGCAGAAAGGACTCGTTGAACTCGACCGCGTGGCCGGTCGCAGGCAGTACCAAACCGATCAATGCAAGGCACGGCGCGCCGATTTGCGCGGCGGTCCAGACATCGACTTCCTTCCTGACGTTCTCCATACCCTTTCTCTATGTTGATTCACCTCCCGAGTGGCATCGCAGGCGCGAACGGTCCACTCCCCACGGCAAGGGCCCGGGGATGACGAAGTTGAGGAGCAATACGACCTGCGGAACCGGCGATGTCAGCCGGCAGTGCCGTCATGGGCTTCGACGGCACCGTAGTCGTTGATCGATTCGAAGTGGACCTTGACGCCGGTCTCCGCGACGGAGGCCGGCAGGCCCTTGACGGCGAAATGACGCGTGGCGGAAGGCGGCACCATCTCGGCTTGCGCGTCATAGTCGCGACCGCCGCTCTGCACCTTGACCGATGCCAGCGACACGAAGAAGGGCGACGGATTGTTGACTTCGAGTTGTGTCTGGCCGTCGCGTTGAACCACCTTCCAGCGCAGTTGCGCGGGCGCTTCCTCGACCTTGCCGGGCAGTCCGGCGGGCCGGTAGAAGAACTTGATGCGCTGACGCACCGCAATCTGCAAAGTGTTGTCGTCCCTCGCTTTCTGCGGAATCTCCTGCACGTTGAGCCAGAACACCGACTCGCGATCGCCGGGCAGGCCCTGACCGTAGTAAAGGACGCGCAGCGTCTGCTGCTTTTCGCCGCCGAGGCGGTTCAATGCCGGCGTGATCGCGAAAGGCACGTCCCCTTTGCCGTCGCTCGTGTCCATCCACGACTGGATCATGACGTCGGCCGACGCGCGGTTGCGAACCAGAATCGACGCCTCCTTGCTCGGCGCGGCCAGCACGACGCGGGTTCCGTCGAGCGTCACGCCGGCGAGCGAAGCCGCCGAAGACAACAGCAGGGAGCCGGCCAGCGCCAGTCCTGCAAAGTGGAATCGTTTCATGTCGAACAGAAAGTCGTTGATCGGGCGGGAAAGCAGCGCCTCCCCGCCCGGAGGTGGATTACTCGTAGGTCAGCGTGAACGGCAGCGTGCCGTTTGCGGTGCCGGCCACGATGTCGACGCCGTTCTTCACGTAGCCGGCGCGCATCGCCAGGTTCGCCGTGTAAGTCGGCGCCGCATCCGTCCCGCCCTTCACCAGCGGTGCGTCGAACGTCTCGTTGGCGTTCAGGTTCAGCAGCGTGCCGGCGGTGTTGTAAATACCGATGCCGACGCCCGCGGCCGTGCCGGTGGTCTTCAGCAGCTTGTTGTTGGTGCTGTCGACGCCCGAACCGCTGGCCGGGTCGAAACGCACCTTCACCGTGGTCAGGCCCTTCGCGGTCGAGCCGCAATCGAGGACGAGGTTGATCGCGGTGCCGGCCGCGATGCCGCCGCCGGCCGTGCCGCCCAGCGCGTCGGTGCTGACCTTGCCCAGCTTGACGTCGATCGACTGCTCGCCCTTGCCGCCGGTCACCGACGTGCCGTTGCCACCCGTGATGCCGCACGATGCGGCCACGATCTCGCCCGTGAAGTTGATCGTGCCGTCCGCCGCGTGAGCCGCGTTCATCGCCGCGAATGCCAACCCCGCTGCCGACATCATCATTGCAATCTTTTTCATTTCTGGTTCACTCAATCGTTAAATGAGAATCTTGAGCGGCCTCGTTCCGATCGGATACGCGTCGCTCAATCATATGTACAACTAACTTCATGAAGATTTACAATTCCTTCGTTTCCTCCACCGGCTGAAAATGAGTGAATGGAATCCCTACCCGTTTGACAGGGCCCCGCCGCGAACGTACAACTCGCGGATGTCGAACGTGCCGAGCGCCGCGCGGCTCGATCTCGTCATCGAACACGCGTGTGATTACCGTCGACAAATAATTGTCGACCCATCACTCCAGTGAATCGTCGTGACGATGTGGCCGATGCCGTCGAACTTGCTGATGATGCTCGACAGGCCCCGAGAAAGCGTTGAGCGAACGATCATCCGTTCTCGTTGGTGGCGAGCACGGAAACGCCCTGATTACATTCGTACAGCTCGCGTCAAACCCCATCCCCCATCGTCGTCCCGCTTTCCGGAAGACGTCGCACAGCGATATCGATTTCTTGTATGCAATTTTAGGGATCGCTCTATCTGCGATCTATGGAACTCGAACTATATTTTCTTGAAAATAAATAGTACAAGTACGATATTTGAAATTTCCGGCTGCACTCCCGAGCCATTACGTGAAACGTTATAAACGGAGCACGGTAACCGTCGCCCGCACCCGCTTCGGGCCGTCGGTTCTTGATGCCGGACCTGGTCGTCGTATCCGCTTCGAACAGGTTCCGGCAGATGCGACGCAGGATCGCAAAGTGTCGGGCGGCGTTTTTACGCGAATCCTGCGCGGGTCTTCACCGCAGGTCACGATCTCGAAAACAAAAATGCCGTTCAGTTTCATCAACTGAACGGCATCCGGTTTGCCAGACTGATTTCTTCCCGCGCTTACGATCCCCACACCTGCATTTCGTAGAGCGAATAGCCCCACTGCGTCGCGCGCTTCGTGCCGAGCATCCGCACGTAACGACCGCTTCCGTTGAGATTCGGCAGCGTGACGTGGTTATATGAACCGCCGTTGCTCGTCGAATAGAGCGTCGTCCAGTTGACGTTGTCGTTCGATGTCTGGATCTGATAGACAAGCGCGCCCGCATCCCAGTACAGGTCGACGTGATCGATGTGCTTCGTCGCGCCGAGATCGACCGAGATCCATTGCGGATCGACGCCCGCGCCTTCCGGCGAATCCCAGCGCGTGCCCGTCGCGTTGCCGTCGAACGCCTTGTCCGCCGTGAACGACGCGTTGTAGCTCGCCGACGCCGCGGCCGGACGGCCCTGCGACAGCAGCGTCATCTGGGCGGTGGACGGCCCGCCGTAATAGCTCGACCCGAGCTTCGCCTTCGTCGTGTCGGCATTCACGCCGAACTGCGACAGGCTCCAGCGCTGGCCGGTCGTCACGTCGCCCACATAAAGCTGATAGCCGCCCGCGGTCGTCGACGAGAAGAACAGGTAGTTCGTGCCGCTCGCCGGCGCCGGATCCGAGTTGTTGCTCATGCAGTCGTTGAGCGCCAGCGCATTCGGCACCGACGCCGGGTCGGCCGTCTTCGCATAGATCTGGTCGGCCCCGCCGCTGTCCTTCCAGCGCGCGTAGTACACCATGCCGTCCGCACGCACGATCGGGTAGTACGTCTGCAGCCCGGCCGGATGATCGAACACGGCGGTCGCGCCGGTCGCGATCGTGCGCTTCATCAGCCCCATGCTCGAGCCGGTGCCGGTCGCGTAGTACACGGCGCTCGCGTCCGGCGCGAGGAACGGCATCGAATACTCGGCGCCGGCCGGCGCGTTCGTCAGGCTCACCACCGACGTGAACGCCGGGCCCGCGCTCGTATACGACAGCGTCGCCTGCTTGATGTCGCCGTTCTGCTTGAACACGAGCGTCTTGCCGTCCGCGCTGAACTTCGGGTCTTCGTTGCGCGTGGCGCCCGTGCTGTTCGTCATGTTGACGGGCGGCGTGCCGGCGCCGAGCTGCAGCATGAAGACGTTCCATGCGCCGTTGCTGATGCCCATGAACGCGAGCCACTTGCCGTCGGGGCTGAACACGCCGTTCATCGGATCGGTGATGCCCCACGTGCTCTTGCTCAACTGCGTCAGCGTATGCGCCGAAAAATCGTAGAGGAACAGCTGGCTCGTGCCGTCTCCGTACTTGACATAGCTGTGATAGACGAGCTTGCCGGTCAACGCGGCGGGAAACGTCGCGTTCGGCTGGGCGGCGGGATTGCTGGTACAGGTTGCGGCTGCGGCGCCGCTGAACAGGTTGAGGGCGAGGCCGGCCACGAGACCGGCGACGAGAGTTTTCAATTTCACGCTGGATGCTTCCGAGTAGGGTCAGGATGCCGCGGACGAGAACCCGCGCACGCCACTGGGTCATGGAGCCACGGCCGTACGGCGTGGATTCCGTCTCGGTCGGTCATCGGGAATGGAACGTGCTGGAGAATGCCCGTTTATCAGACGAAAGAACAGCATCAGAGCACTCAAAAAACATGCGGCTCAGCGATTGGGGGCGCGCTTGCACGCGACGGGTGCCGTGCCCTACTCTGTTTTTCAGCGAGGCTTCGAGCGGCCGGGGGGCAGGCATGAAGCGATATGCGGCGCTGGCACAGACGATCGCCGACGCGATCCGGCGCGGCGACCTGGCAGCCGGCGAGCGTATCCCCACCGTGCGCGCGGCATGCCGCGCGCATCGGGTCAGTCCATCCACCGTGTTTCGCGCGTACTACGCGCTCGAAAGCGAGGGTCTGATCGTCGCGCGGGCACGGTCCGGCTATTTCGTGGCGGACCTCGACGACAAGCACGTGCGGCTCGGCCACGATCCGCCGCGCAAGCCGGGCACCGCGCCAACCGGCGAAAAAGACGTGCTGTTCCGCCTGCTCGACTCCCTCCGACGCGAGGACGTCGTGCCGCTCGGCTCGGCGTTCGCCAGCTATTCGCTGTTCCCGATGAGCAGCCTGTGGCGTCACGTCGCGTCCGCGGCCCGCAACATGGACCTCACGAAACTGCTGTCGGGATTGCCGCCCGGCAACGATGCATTGCGACGACAGATTGCCCTGCGTTACTTGAACGCGGGCGCCGCATTGCCGATGGACGAAATCGTCATCACGACCGGCGCGCTCGAAGCGCTGACGCTCAGCCTGCAGGCGCTGACGCGCCCCGGCGACCTCGTCGCGATCGAACGGCCCGCGTTCCACGCGGTGCTGCAGACCGTGCAGCGCCTGCACCTGAAGGCCGTCGAGATTCCGGTCGACCCGCGCGCGGGCCTCGACCTCGATGCGCTTGCCGCGGCGCTCGACGCGCATCCGGTACGCGCGTGCTGGTTCATGACGTCGTTCCACAACCCGACCGGCGCGACGTTGACCGAAGAACGCAAACGCGCGCTGATCGACCTGCTCGCGTCGCGCGGCGTGCCGCTGATCGAGGACGACGTGTATGGCGAGCTGCATTTCGGCCCGTCGCCGACGCGGCCCGCGAAACTGTATGACGACAGCGGGCTCGTGCTGCATTGCGGGTCGTTCTCGAAGTGCCTCGCGCCCGGGTTCCGGATCGGCTGGGTCGCGGCGGGACGCTTCGCGCAGCAGATCCGGCAGGCCCAGATCACGCGCGCGCCGGCTGCCGACGTGCCTGCGCAACTGGCGATTTCGAGCTACCTGCGCGACGGCGCATACGACCGCTTCCTGCGCAAGCTGCGACGCAATCTCGCCGCGCACCAGGCGCAGATGCTCTCGGCCGTACGGGCCTATTTTCCGGCGGACACCGAAGTGTTCGCGCCGCGCGGCGGGTATTTTCTATGGATCGAACTGCCGCCGCACGTCGATGCGATGCACCTGTTCGACGCTGCCATGGAAAGCGGCGTCAGCATCGCGCCGGGGCCGATCTTTTCCGCGACCGGCGGATTCCGCCGCTACCTGCGGCTCAACTACGGCCGGCCGTGGACGCCGGCCGTCGAGCGCGCGATGGAGACCGTCGGAACGCTCGCGGCCCGGCAACGACACGACGGTTAGCGCGAAACATGCGGCCCGCGACGACCGACATCGTCCTTGCGTTTCGCGTGCAACCGGCCAAGAATGAACGTCGGGCAGCCGCGGACGAACGGGTTCCACAAGTCCGATGTTATGGAGAATCGCATGAACACCGACTGCGAGCGACGGCCAGCATGTGCTCCGGCGGCGGCGCCCGCCCGCCGCTGACGATGCGCGTCCTGCCCAACCGGCACGTTCGCGCGCGCGATGCGTGGCGCGCCGTGCTGAATGCGCGCGTCGAATCGCGACCGTGCACCGCTTGCCGCTGCAGGGAATGCGGTTTCGTGGCTCTCCACGCACTCGAGCATTGCCCCGTCTGCGGCCAATGGGACTGGCCGTTCGATCCGGTTCGCAGCACGCCCCGCCACGCACACGCGATGCATGCGCGGCGATCCTTACACACGTGGCCGTCGCGCATCGCGCGTACGTTGCGCGACGCGGCCTTCCGGCAGCCGAGCGCGTCGAGCGCACCGATCCTGAGCATCGTGACACTCGTGCTGCTGGTCGGCGGTTATGTGATGGTCGACCGCACCTGCAAGACCGATCCCGTCTGTAAAGGATCCGGCGCACCGTCCGCGTCGGCGACCGAGACGCATCCGCTTGCGGCGAACGATCCGGTGCTGCCCGTGTTGCAGGCGCCGGCCTATCCGTTTCATTCGACTGACGGCGCGCAGCAGGCGGCCATTCCGCCCCGCGGCGATGCGAACGCCACTCCGCCGGCAAGCAAGATGCAGGTTGCACAAGCCGCGCCGTCGATGCGCGCCCCCGACCGGAAACGCGCCGACACGGTTCGCGTGGCGGACTGGAAAAGCAGCCGCGATGCCGCCCATCGCACGCATCCGATGCGTCGCGTGAGCCTGCCTGTTCGCCACCGGCGGTACACCGCATCCGGCCACGCCGAGATCGCGAAACTCTATCGCGGCCACTGAGCGCGAGCCTCGCCGCTCGCGCTGGACGATTCGCGTTCCGAACCGATCTTCCGCCCCCCTCGATCGCCTCGGGCCCGCAACAAAAACGGGCGGCCCGTTTCAGGAGCCGCCCGTTTCCTTCGATGCGCAGCGAACGAACGCTAGCGCATCAGGCCGCCAGCAACCCGTGCGGGTCGATGACGAATTTGCGCGGCGCGCCGCCGTCGAACTTCTTGTAGCCTTCCGGCGCCTGGTCGAGCGAAATCACCTCGACGTTGACGATCTTCGCGATCGGCAGCCGGTCGAACAGGATCGCCTGCATCAGGTTGCGGTTGTACTTCAGCACCGGCGTCTGGCCCGTGAAGAACGAGTGCGACTTCGCCCAGCCGAGGCCGAAACGGATGCTCAGGCTGCCGTGCTGCGCGGCCTTGTCCTTCGCGCCCGGATCGTCCGTCACGTACAGGCCCGGGATGCCGATCGCGCCGGCCGGCCGCGTGATTTCCATCAGCGAGTTCAGCACCGTCGCGGGCGCTTCCTCCGCGTGGCCCGACGAACCGTGGCCGTGCGCCTCGAAGCCGACGCAGTCGACCGCGCAGTCGATCTCGGGCACGCCGAGGATCTGCTCGATCTGCTCGCCGAGCGATGCGTCCTTCGACAGGTCGACCGTCTCGAAGCCCATCGCGCGCGCATGCGCGAGCCGTTCCGCGTTCATGTCGCCGACGATCGTGACGGCCGCGCCGAGCAGGCGGGCCGACGCCGCAGCGGCCATGCCGACCGGGCCCGCGCCCGCGATATAGACCGTCGAGCCCGGCTTCACGCCCGCGCTCACCGCACCGTGATAACCGGTCGGCAGAATGTCGGACAGGCAGGTCAGGTCGCGGATCTTCGCCATCGCCTGGTCGCGGTCCGGGAATTTCAGCAGGTTGAAATCGGCGTACGGCACAAGCACGTACTCGGCCTGGCCGCCGATCCAGCCGCCCATGTCGACGTAGCCGTAAGCGCCGCCGGCGCGCGACGGGTTCACGTTCAGGCACACGCCCGTATGCGTGTCCTTGCACATCGCGCAGCGGCCGCAGGCCACGTTGAACGGCACCGACACGAGATCGCCGAGCTTCAGCGTCTCGACGTCGCGGCCCACCTCGACCACTTCGCCGGTGATCTCGTGACCGAGCACGAGGCCGACCGGTGCGGTCGTGCGGCCGCGCACCATGTGCTGGTCGGAGCCGCAGATGTTCGTGCTGACGACTTTCAGGATCACGCCGTGGCCGATCGCGCGGCCGCTCGGGTCGACCATTTTCGGATAATCGATTTTCTGGACTTCGACCTGGCCCGGTCCAAGATAGACGACACCTCGATTGCTGCTCATCGTATTGTCTCCATGTCTCGTTGGATGACGCCGCGGCGCGCCGGCTCGTGCGGCGCACGCGCGACGTGCTGTTCGAGAGTAGTCCCGGAGACAGGGGCGCCGATGTCTCAAACGCGACATGCGTTTGATCGACGCCGACATCGATGGCGGAAATACGAAAGTCGGACGGGAACCGCCGGGCAGGATCCGGACCGGACGCGCGGGGTCGGACCGGCCCTCGCGGCCGGCTCTACCCCTTTCCGCGACGGGCGCTACCCGCCCAGATTCTCGCGGACGATCGAAGCGGCCGCCGCCTCCGCGTCGCTCGCGACGCCATCGTGCACGCGCGTGCTGACGGCCGGCGTCGGCGGCTCGCTGTCGAGCGCATGGCCGTTGCGGTCGTGCGTGTCGACCGTCGCACGCATCGACAGCCCGACGCGCAGCGGATGCGCGGCGAGATCGCGGGCATCGAGCGCGATCACGACCGGCACGCGCTGCACGACCTTGATCCAGTTGCCGGCCGCGTTCTGCGACGGCAGCATCGAGAAAGCGCTGCCCGTACCGGCCGAGAAACCCTGCACGCGGCCGCGATAAGTGATCCGCGAGCCGTAGAGATCCGACACGACCTCGACCGGCTGGCCAACGCGCATGTGGCGGATCTGCCCTTCCTTGAAATTCGCCTCGATCCACAGCCGGTTGAGTTGCACAATCGACATCAGCGGCACGCCGGGCCCGACCTGCTGGCCGACCTGTACCGAGCGGTTTGTACTCCTCCAGCGTGACAGCCAGCGCATTCGGCCACACCCGGCGCACGCTCGCATGGCGCACCCACGGCATCTGCTCGAACGCGGCGCGCGCCGCATCGAGATCGACCGTGAAGA
>NZ_JAAGPK010000085.1:0-233 GCF_017104685.1 Burkholderia sp. Tr-20355
TACAAACGTATAACATAGAATGTCGTGCACCAATATATGATGAGGTTAGAGAGTCAGAAGTAGTGGTACGACAAGTAGTTAAGTAGGAGTATGAGGAGTGTGACTAGTATTGAGTGTGACTCTGGGTGAATTCTCTAGACTGGGTGCACGACGATGAAAGGGATGTGGCGTGCTGACTGAGTATTATGAATGAAATCAACAACTAATCAGTGACTTTTGATCTTTTTTTTTTT
>NZ_JAAGPK010000086.1:0-35618 GCF_017104685.1 Burkholderia sp. Tr-20355
TTGGTGCCGTTCGCTTGCAACGCTGCTCGGCGCCGGCGTGCCGCTCGCCGACGCCTTCGCCACCCTCGAGCGCACGGCCGGCCATCCGGTGTTCGCGCACGCCACCGCGCACGTCGCGGCACGCGTGTTGCGCGGCGCGCGCCTCGCCGATGCGATGCGCTCGGCCGGCTGCTTTCCGGACGACGTCGTCCAGCCGATCGCCGTCGCCGAGGAAACCGGTGCGCTCGACACGATGCTCGCCGACATCGCGGCGCTGTGCGAACGCCAGCTCGACGCGCGTCTCGATGGGCTCGCGGCGTTCGGCGAACCGCTGATCGTGATCGTCCTGGGCGCACTCGTCGGCGGCCTCGTGATCGCGATGTACCTGCCCATCCTTCAGCTCGGCAACGTGGTGTAGCATCGCAACCGATTCTGTCGCCTTTTAAGTCCGAACCTTGAGCCTCATGACGCCCGCGCCCCTGTCCGCCGTTTCCGAATCGCCCGAGAGCACGCTGCTCGTGCTGGCGATGCTGCCGCCCGCGCTGCAGTACGCGTTCGCGGTCGTCATCGGCCTGTGCGTCGGCAGCTTTCTGAACGTGGTCGTGCACCGGCTGCCCGTGATGATGCAGCGCGCGTGGCAGGCCGAGATCGACGAAGCGACCGGCAACGCCGGCGCCGCGCCCGACGACGGTTATCCGCCGCGCTACGACCTGTGGCGCCCGCGCAGCGCCTGCCCGCATTGCGGCCACGTGCTGCGCGCATGGGAGAACATCCCGCTCGTCAGCTATCTGATGCTGCGAGGGCGCTGCCGCCGCTGCGGCCACGCGATCGGCATCGGTTATCCCCTCGTCGAGCTCGCGTGCGCGCTGCTCGCTGCCGGCTCGCTCGCCGCGTTCGGTCCGACCGTCGCCGCGCTCGCCGCATTCGCACTGTGCGCCGCGCTGCTCGCGATGAGCGCGATCGACATCCGCACCGGCTACCTGCCCGACTCGATGACGCTGCCGCTGCTCTGGACCGGGCTCGTGCTGAATCTCGGCGGCACGTTCACGTCGCTACGCTCGGCCGTGATCGGCGCGATGGCCGGCTATCTGTTCCTGTGGTCCATCTACTGGCTGTTCAAATGGCTGCGCGGCATCGAGGGCATCGGCTTCGGCGACCTGAAGCTGCTTGCCGCGCTCGGCGCGTGGATGGGCTGGGCCGCGCTGCCGCAGGTCGTACTGTTCGCCGCCGTGACGGGCGCGATCGTCGGGCTCGTCGCGACCTGGCGCGGCCGCATGCGCTTCGAGGAGCCGATTCCGTTCGGCCCGTTCCTCGCGGCCGGCGGCGCCGCGACGCTGTTTTTCGGCACGCCGTTCTATTTCGCGCTCGGAGGCTGACATGTACGCAGTAGGACTCACGGGCGGCATCGGCAGCGGCAAGACGACCGTCGCCGACCTGTTTGGCGCCCGCGGCGCGTCGCTCGTCGATACCGATCTGATCGCCCACCGCATCACCGCCCCCGGCGGCCTCGCGATGCCCGCGATCGAACAGGCGTTCGGCCACGACTACGTTGCCGCCGACGGCTCGCTCGATCGCGCGAAGATGCGCACGCTGATCTTCAGCGACGACGATGCGCGCCGGCGCCTCGAAGCGATCACGCATCCGCTGATCCGCGCGGAAACCGATCGCGAAGCACGCGACGCGCAGGGCCCGTACGTGATGTTCGTCGTGCCGCTGCTCGTCGAGTCGGGCAACTGGAAGGCGCGCAGCGATCGCGTGCTCGTCGTCGATTGCCCGGTCGAAACGCAGATTGCGCGCGTGATGCGGCGCAACGGCTTCACACGCGAGCAGGTCGAAGCGATCATCGCGCGACAGGCGTCACGCGAAGCCCGCCTCGCGGCGGCCGACGACGTGATCGTCAACGACGCGGTGACGCCCGATGCACTCGCCGCGCAGGTCGATGCACTGCACCAACGTTATGTCGCGTTCGCGGCCGCCGCGCACTGAGCATCGCGCACGATCGTGATGGTGTACGAAATTGGCGCGTTGCTAGGGTAGAGAGTGAGCATTAGAATGTCCTGCATTGTTTCCATCCCTACCCAAGAGGCGAGCGCGCTTGATTCTTTACGAGTATCCGTTCAACGAGCGAATTCGCACGCTGTTGCGCCTCGAAGATCTGTTCGAGCGCTTCGCATTCTTTTTGGCTCAGGAGGACCCGCGTGAACACCACGTCGCGCTGACGACGCTGTTCGAAATCGCCGAGGTAACGGGCCGCGCGGACCTGAAATCGGATCTGATGAAGGAGCTCGAACGTCAACGCCAGACGCTCGCCCCCTTTCGCGGCAATCCGGGCATCGAGCAGAACGCGCTCGAAGCCGTGCTCGGCGAAATCGAGCAGACGCTGGCCAATCTCGCGCAGATGCAGGGCAAGACCGGCCAGCACCTCGTGGACAACGAATGGCTCGCCAGCATCCGCAGCCGTGCGGTGATTCCCGGCGGCACGTGCAAGTTCGACCTGCCGTCGTACTACGCGTGGCAGCAATGGCCCGCCGAGCAACGGCGCCAGGACATCGCGAAGTGGATTCTGCCGATGCTGCCGCTGCGCGACGCCGCGTCGATCGTGCTGCGGCTCGCGCGCGAATCGGGTCAGGCGTCGAAGGTCATGGCGATGCAGGGCAGCTACCAGCAGATGCTGTCGGGCCGCACCTACCAGCTGATGCAGGTCCGCGTGCCGCCGGAGCTGCGCGTCATTCCCGAAGCGAGCGCCAACAAATACATGCTGTGGGTACGGTTCACCATGCAGGACGGCGATGTGCGGCCGCGCGCGGTGGATATCGACGTGCCGTTCCATCTGACACTGTGCAATCTGTAACGGCCGTGTGCCGGATCGCTTTCGTATGACTACCGTTGTGAAATGCCCGTCGTGCGGCGCCGCAGTGCGCTGGACGCCTGAAAATCAGTTCCGCCCGTTCTGTTCGGCCCGCTGCAAGCAACTCGACCTCGGGGCCTGGGCCGCGGAAAAGTACCGGATCGGCGGGTCTTCCGACGAGGGCCCCTCGTCGGAAGAAGACGGCACGGACGACCGTCGCGATAGCTGAGACAGCCGAGCGGCACCGCCCGTCGGCGATATGGCCCGCCTTTCCGGCAGGCCGCCACGGCGTCAGTTCGACGCCGCTTCCTTCTCGAGCAATTCGAGCACCGGCAGCGCCGCCGGCAGCAGCGGCGCAACGGCGACCGGCAGTTTCTGCCAGACGAACGCCTGCCCTTCCTTGCTGTGCGGCTCGCCCGTCCAGCCCGTCACCTTGCAGAAATAGAGCCGCACGTACGCATGCGGATAATCGTGCTCGAGCGTGTGCCAGCGATGGCTGGCCGTGACCTCGATGCCGAGCTCCTCGTGGAGTTCGCGCGCGAGCGCGTCCTCGACGCTTTCGCCGGCCTCCAGCTTGCCGCCCGGAAACTCCCAGTACCCTTCATACGGCTTGCCCTGCAGGCGTTGCGCAAGCAGGTAGCTGCCGTCCGGCTGAACCATCACGCCGACCGCGACTTCCGTCACCTTGCGGCCGTCCGGTGCGCGCACGGCGCCTTGTGCGAGATCCGCGCTCATGCCTGCTCCTTGCGGCCCGACCAGTCACGCGCGAACTGCCACGCGACGCGCCCCGACCGCGAACCGCGCTCGAGCGCCCACACGAGCGCGTCGCCGCGCGCGGACTCGATCTCCGCGTCCGGGCAGCCGAAGTGGCGCAGCCAGTGCCCGACGATGTCGAGATAATCGTCCTGCTTGAACGGATAGAAGCTGACCCACAGGCCGAAGCGCTCCGACAGCGAGATCTTCTCCTCGACGACTTCGCCGGGGTGAATCTCGCCATCCGGGAGATGCTTGTACGACTCGTTGTCGCTCATGTACTCGGGCAGCAGATGGCGGCGGTTCGACGTCGCGTAGATCAGCACGTTGTCCGACTGCGCGGCGATCGAGCCGTCGAGCGCGACCTTCAGCGCCTTGTAGCCCGATTCGCCCTCCTCGAACGACAGGTCGTCGCAGAACACGATGAACCGCTCCGGACGCTGCGAGATCAGGTCGACGATGTCGCCGAGATCGTGCAGGTCGTCCTTGTCGACTTCGATCAGGCGCAGCCCGTCGTTCGCGTACGCGTTCAGGCATGCCTTGATCAGCGACGACTTGCCGGTACCGCGCGCGCCGGTCAGCAGCACGTTGTTGGCCGGCTTCTTCTGCACGAACTGCCGCGTGTTCTGCTCGATCAACCCTTTCTGGCGATCGATGTTGTGCAGGTCGGCGAGCGTGATCGACGACACGGCCGGCACCGGCTGCAAGTAGCCGCGCCCCTGGCGCTTGCGCCAGCGGAATGCGTGGGCGGCGTTCCAGTCGACGGCCGCCGGCGCGGGCGGCAGGATCCCCTCGAGGCGGCCAAGCAGCGCTTCGGCGCGGGTCAGAAACTGTTCAAGCTTGTCCATGGCGTTCGAACGCCCCCGATCAGGAGCGGTAATCCGCGTTGATGCTCACGTAATCGTGCGACAGGTCGCACGTCCAGACGGTGGCCTGCGCGTCGCCGCGGCCGAGCAGCACGCGAATCGTGATTTCGCTCTGCTTCATCACGCGCTGGCCGTCCTCTTCCTGGTAGGCCGGGTTGCGGCCGCCCGCCTTCGCGACGAGCACGTCGTCGAGATAGAGGTCGATCTTGCCGACGTCGAGATCCGCGACGCCTGCATAGCCGATCGCCGCGAGAATTCGGCCGAGGTTGGGGTCGGATGCGTAGAAGGCCGTCTTCACGAGCGGCGAATGGCCGATCGCATAGGCGATCTGGCGGCATTCGGCGACGCTCTTGCCGCCTTCGACCTGCACCGTCATGAATTTCGTCGCGCCTTCGCCGTCGCGCACGATCAGTTGCGACAGCACCTGCGCGACCTGCGTGACCGCGTCGCGCAGCGCCGCATAAGCCGGCGAATCAGTCGACGTGATGGCCGGCAGCGTGCCCTTGCCCGATGCGATCAGGATGAACGAGTCGTTCGTCGACGTGTCGCCGTCGATCGTGATGCAGTTGAACGAGCGGTCGGCGACTTCCTTCACGAGCGTGTCGAGCACCGGCTGCGCGACGTTCGCGTCGAATGCGAGGAAGCCGAGCATCGTCGCCATGTTCGGCTTGATCATGCCCGCGCCCTTGCTGATGCCCGTCAGCGTGACCGTGTGGCCGTCGATCGTCACCTGGCGCGACGTGGCCTTCGGCAGCGTGTCGGTCGTCATGATCGCCTGCGCGGCATCGAACCAGTTCGCGGCCTTGCGGTTCGCGAGCGCGGCCGGCAGCCCGGCCTTCAGGCGGTCGATCGGCAGCGGCTCGAGGATCACGCCGGTCGAGAACGGCAGCACCTGCGCCGGCTCGATACCCGCGAGGCGCGCGAGTTCCGTGCAGGTTTCGCGCGCGTTCGCGAGGCCCGGCTCGCCGGTACCGGCGTTGGCATTGCCCGTATTCACGACGAGCGCGCGAATGCCCGCACCGCCCGCGCGCACCTTCGCCAGATGCTCGCGGCAGACGATGACCGGCGCGGCGCAGAAGCGGTTTTCGGTGAACACGCCCGCGACCGTTGCGCCTTCGTCGACGGAGATGACCAGCACGTCCTTGCGATTCGGCTTGCGGATATTCGCTTCCGCCCAGCCGAGCGTGACGCCGGCGACGGGATGCAGTTGGGCGGGATCGATCGACGGAAAATTGACAGCCATGGGGCACACCTGCCGGATGGAAAATGCCGGCATACGCCGGCATCGATTGGAAGAACCGGCGGCCGCACGCGCGGGCCGCCGCAACTCACATCAGTCACGCGAAGCTGGATCGAAGCGGCACGCGTGACGCGCGCCGCCGCCGATCATGACAGCTTCCCGTGACACTGCTTGTACTTCTTGCCGCTGCCGCACGGGCACGGGTCGTTGCGGCCGACCTTCGGCATCTCGCCGCCCGGGCCGCTGTGCGTCATCGCGCTGCCGACCATGTCGGCCGTCGCCGTGGCGGCCGCGGCAGCCGTGACGTTCGCCACCGGCGCACCGGCGTCCGCGTAGTCGGCGTGCTGATACTCGACGTTCTCGAGATGACCGGCGCGTTCCTCGATCTGCTCGGCGGCTTCCTCGAGCTGCTCCGGCGACTGGATCTGCACGTTCATCACGACACGCGTGACTTCCTGCTTGATCGCCTCGAGCATCGCGGCGAACAGTTCGAACGCCTCGCGCTTGTATTCCTGCTTCGGGTTCTTCTGCGCATAGCCGCGCAGGTGGATGCCCTGGCGCAGGTGGTCGAGCGCCGCGAGGTGTTCGCGCCACAGGCGGTCGACCGTCTGCAGCATCACCGAGCGCTCGAACGCGCTGAACGATTCGCGGCCGACCATCGCGACCTTGCTCTCGTACTGCTCGTCGGCGGCCGTCATCACGGCATCGAGAATTTCCTCGGCCGTGATCGACGACGACTCGTTCACCATTTCCTGAATCGCGAGGTCGAGCTGCCAGTCGTTGCGCAGCGCTTCCTCGAGCTCGGGCACGTCCCACTGCTCTTCGATGCTGCCTTCCGGCACGAACTGGCGGACGACTTCGGTGATCACGCCATGACGCATCGCGGTGATCGTCTCGGTGATGTCGTGCGCTTCGAGCAGCTCGTTGCGCTGCTGGTAGATCACCTTGCGCTGGTCGTTCGACACGTCGTCGTATTCGAGCAGCTGCTTGCGGATGTCGAAGTTGCGCGCTTCGACCTTGCGCTGCGCGGATTCGATCGAGCGCGTGACGATGCCGGCCTCGATCGCCTCGCCTTCCGGCATCTTCAGGCGATCCATGATCGAGCGCACGCGGTCGCCCGCGAAGATGCGCAGCAGCGGATCGTCGAGCGACAGGTAGAAGCGCGACGAGCCCGGATCGCCCTGGCGGCCCGCACGGCCGCGCAGCTGGTTGTCGATCCGGCGGGATTCGTGGCGCTCGGTGCCGATGATGTGCAGGCCGCCCGCCGCCTTCACCTGCTCGTGCAGCGTTTCCCACTCGTCGTGCAGCTGCTGGATGCGGCGCGCCTTTTCGTCGGCCGGGATCGCGTCGTCGGCCTCGATGAACGCGGCCTGCTTCTCGGCATTGCCGCCGAGCACGATGTCGGTACCGCGGCCGGCCATGTTGGTCGCGATCGTCACGCGGTTCGGCCGGCCGGCTTCCGCGACGATCGCGGCTTCACGCTCGTGCTGCTTCGCGTTCAGCACTTCGTGCGGCAACCCGGCCTGCTTCAGCAGATGCGACAGCAACTCGGAGTTCTCGATCGACGTCGTGCCGACCAGCACCGGCTGGCCGCGCTCGTAGCAGTCGCGGATGTCGCGGATCACCGCGTCGTAGCGCTCCTTGGCCGTCTTGTAGATCTGGTCCTGTTTGTCGATCCGCTTCGGCGGACGGTTGGTCGGGATCACGACCGTTTCGAGACCGTAGATCTCGTTGAATTCGTACGCTTCGGTGTCCGCGGTACCGGTCATGCCGGCCAGCTTCGCGTACATCCGGAAGTAGTTCTGGAACGTGATCGACGCGAGCGTCTGGTTCTCGCTCTGGATCTTTACGTGCTCCTTGGCCTCGACCGCCTGATGCAGGCCGTCGGACCAGCGGCGGCCGGCCATCAGGCGGCCCGTGAATTCGTCGACGATGACCACTTCGCCGTTCTGCACGACGTAGTGCTGATCCTTGTGGAACAGCGTGTGCGCGCGCAGCGCCGCGTACACGTGGTGCATCAGCGTGATGTTCTGCGGCGCGTACAGGCTCTCGCCCTCGCCGATCAGGCCCCATTCGGCGAGCAGGCGCTCGGCCTTCTCGTGGCCCGACTCCGTCAGGAACACCTGGCGCGCCTTCTCGTCGAGCGTGTAGTCGCCCGGCTTCTCGACGCCCGTGCCGTCGGCCTTCTCTTCGCCAATCTGGCGCTCGAGCAGCGGCGGCAGCGCATTCATCCGCACGTACAGCTCGGTGTGATCCTCGGCCTGGCCCGAAATGATCAGCGGCGTGCGCGCCTCGTCGATCAGGATCGAGTCCACTTCATCGACAACCGCAAAGTTCAGCGCCCGCTGCACGCGCGCATCGGTCTCGTAGACCATGTTGTCGCGCAGGTAGTCGAAGCCGAACTCGTTGTTCGTGCCGTACGTGATGTCCGCGGCGTACGCCTGCTGCTTCTGGTCGTGCTCCATGCCGGACAGGTTGATGCCGACCGACAGACCGAGGAAGTTGTAGAGGCGCGCCATCCATTCGGCGTCGCGCTGCGCGAGGTAGTCGTTGACGGTCACGACGTGTACGCCGCGGCCGGCGAGCGCATTCAGGTACACGGGCAGCGTCGCGACGAGCGTCTTGCCCTCGCCGGTGCGCATTTCCGCGATCTTGCCGTAGTGGAGCACCATGCCGCCGATCATCTGCACGTCGAAGTGCCGCATCTTCAGCACGCGACGGCTGGCCTCGCGACAGACCGCGAACGCCTCGGGCAGCAGCTTGTCGAGCGACTCGCCGGCCGCGACACGCTGGCGGAATTCGTCCGTCTTGCCGCGCAACTGGTCGTCCGTCAGCTTCTCGATCTGCGTTTCGAGCGCATTGATCGTCGCGACGGTCTTTTGGTATTGCTTGACGAGCCGCTGGTTGCGGCTGCCAAAAATTTTCTGGAGAAAACCGGTTGTCATCGGATCGGATCCTGCGTCGCAGCACCGGCGCCCGGCGCGTGTTGCGCGCCCCGGCGCCCGAGCCTCGGCGGCTTAGCGAATTAGTGGACTCAAACGTCGAATTTTAGCACGCGGGGAAGCGCACGCCTGTCTCTCGGCGGGACGGGCGCCGCACGCCGACGGCCGGGCCGGCGGGGCGAAAGCCGCCCGGGCATGGGCCGGCGCGGGTACAATCGGCGGCAACGTCCGCGCGCGTGCGCGCCCGAAGAATGCCTCGATGAACCGATTTTCCAAGCGTTTCGGCCCGCTCGCCGCCTATCGCCCGCAACCCGTGTCGGAAGTGCTCGGCCGCACCGACGCGTTCGCGGCGCTGCGCGCCGGCGTCGAGCAGATCGCGTCGCTGCAGCGCGATCTCGCCGCGCTCCTGCCCGACTACCTCGCGAATCACATCGAACCGGGCTTCATCAAGGACGGCACCCTGACCCTCTTTGCCGCGCACAATGCGCTGGCTGCCCGGTTGCGGCAGGTCGAGCCGCGGCTGCTCGGCGATCTGCAGAAGCGCGGCTGGCCCGTGACGACGCTGCGCGTGCGCGTGCGGCCGAAGGACGCGCCGGAGCCGCCGCACGTGAAGCAGGCGCGGATGACCTCGGTCGGCGCCGCCGCCCTGCGCGATCTCGCCGACCATCTCGAACCGTCCCCGCTGCAGGCCGCGCTTGCCCGCATGGCGGCCCGGCACGGCGCCAAGTCGCGCTGACGGCGCATTTGGCCGGCAGCGGCCGGCCAACAAAAAAGCGGCCCGAAGGCCGCTTTTTTATCGCTTGCGCAACGCGCCGGTTACGCAAAGGCCGTCTGCGCGTCGAACGCGAAGCCCTTCGGCGCGGCCTGCGGATCGTCGAACGTCACGATCTCGTACGCGTCTTCGTGCGCGAGCAGCTCGCGCAGCAACGCGTTGTTCAGGCCATGACCCGACTTGTACGCGGTGTACGACGCCAGCAGCGGGTGACCGATCACGTACAGGTCGCCGATCGCGTCGAGCATCTTGTGCTTCACGAATTCGTCGTCGTAGCGCAGCCCGTCGTTGTTCAGGATGCGGTACTCGTCGAGCACGATCGCGTTGTCCATGCTGCCGCCGCGCGCCAGGCCGATCTCGCGCAGCATCTCGGCTTCGTGCGCGAAGCCGAACGTGCGCGCACGCGCGATCTCGCGCACGTACGACGTGGTGGCGAAATCGACTTCGAGCTCCTGGCCCGTCTTGTCGACGGCCGGGTGACGAAAATCGATCGAGAACTTCAGCTTGAAGCCGAAATACGGGTCGAGACGCGCGAACTTGTCGCCATCGCGGATTTCGACCGGCTTCTTCACCTTGATGAAGCGTTTCGGCGCGTTCTGCTCCTCGATGCCGGCGGACTGGATCAGGAACACGAACGTTGCCGCGCTGCCGTCCATGATCGGGATTTCCTCGGCCGTCACGTCGACATACAGATTGTCGATGCCGAGCCCCGCGCACGCCGACATCAGATGCTCGACGGTCGACACGCGCACGCCATCCTTCTGGAGCACCGACGCGAGCCGCGTGTCGCCGATCGACATCGCCGAGGCGGGAATGTCGACGGGCGTGGGCAGGTCGACGCGTGAAAAGACGATGCCCGTGCCGGGCGCGGCGGGACGAAGCGTCAACTCGATCTTGCGACCCGAGTGGACACCGATACCGACGGTCTTCACGATGGACTTGATGGTGCGCTGCTTCAACATGGTGTTCTTCGTCTTGATTGAAGATATCAATCAGGAGTTATATTCGATAGGCGGGATTATAGCGTAATTCCCTATTCAACGCTGTTTGCAACTGCGTATCAATCTGTTTCGACAGTTTACCCGTGCCGATACGGGACGGGCCGATGCCCGGAACGGAGGCGTTTCCGGTCATCAGCCCGTGTTACAACTGCCCTGAGGCCGGTGAGCAGCGTTGCCGGCAGGCAACGGCGCACCGCACGATCAGGACGTCAACGTCGCGAGAACACTCGCCGCATCGCTCACTTCGAATTTGCCCGGCGCCTCGACGGCCAGCGTCTTGACCACACCGCCGTCAATCACCATCGCGTAGCGCAGGGAACGAATCCCCATGCCACGCGCGGACAAATCCTGCGTCAGCCCCAGCGCAAGAGTGAAAGCCGCGCTGCCGTCCGCCATCATGCGCACCTTGCCCGCGGTGTGCAGATCACGTCCCCATGCGCCCATCACGAATGCGTCGTTGACGGACACGCACCAGATCTCGTCGATACCCGCCGCGCGCAATTGCTCGGCGTGTTCGACGTAGCCCGGTACATGCTGCGCCGAGCAGGTCGGCGTGAACGCGCCCGGCAATCCGAAGATCACCACCCGCTTCCCCGCAACCTGGTCGCGCACGCTGTAGGCGTTCGGCCCCAGCGTGCACCCTTCGCGCGCGTCGTCGATGAACTCGAACAACTGCGCGTCGGGCAGCGCGTCGCCCACTTGAATCATGGCTGGTCCCTCATAGCGATACGGTTTTTCAGCGTGTTGCGGACAGCACGGTCCATCCCGCCCCGCCTGAGCGAAGAGGGCACGTTTCCCGGCCCGGCGTCGCAGCCGACGCGGCCTGTCCTGGTCCGTAGCATCCGTCACGCCGGCGATACCGCGGCGGTTTCGCCGCGGCTTCGCCTGTGTTTGCGTCAGTCAGCCTGCTTGCGCAGGAAAGCCGGGATGTCGTACGTGTCGACACCCTTCTCCTGCAGCGCCTGCACGTGCGATGCCGCGGTTTCGCGCGAATTGCGCCACACTGCCGGCGTATCCAGCGCGCCGTAGTCCGCCGTGCTGACGTGATGAGCCGGTGCATAGCCGTGCGACACCGCGCTGACCGGCTGGTTGTCCGTACCCGTGCGCAGCAGCGTCATCGGTGCCGACTGCTGCTTCTTCGCCGCACGGCCCAGACCCGTTGCCACGACCGTCACGCGCAGCGCATCGCCCATCGCGTCGTCGTACACCGCACCGAAGATCACCGTCGCATCTTCCGCCGCGTAGCTCTTGATCGTGTTCATCACTTCGCGGGTTTCCGACAGGCGCAGCGAACGGCTCGACGTGATGTTGACCAGCACGCCGCGCGCGCCCGACAGATCGACGCCTTCGAGCAGCGGGCTCGCCACGGCCTGTTCCGCCGCGAGGCGTGCGCGATCGACGCCGGCAACCGTCGCCGTGCCCATCATCGCCTTGCCCTGCTCGCCCATCACCGTCTTCACGTCTTCGAAGTCGACGTTCACGAGGCCATCGACGTTGATGATTTCAGCGATGCCGGCGACCGCGTTGTTCAACACGTCGTCCGCGCACTGGAAGCACTTGTCCATCTCGGCGTCGTCGCCCATCACGTCGAACAGCTTGTCGTTCAGAACGACGATCAGCGAGTCGACGTGATCCTCCAGTTGCTGCGAACCTGCTTCCGCGACGCGCATGCGCTTGCCGCCTTCGAACTCGAACGGCTTGCTGACGACGCCAACCGTCAGGATGCCCATCTCCTTCGCGATCTGCGCGACCACCGGTGCCGCGCCCGTGCCCGTGCCGCCACCCATGCCGGCGGTGATGAACACCATGTGCGCGCCGCGCAGTGCGTCGGCGATGCGCTCACGCGCTTCTTCCGCTGCCGCGCGGCCCATTTCCGGCTTCGCGCCGGCGCCGAGGCCCGTGTTGCCGAGCTGGATCACCGACGATGCGCGCGAACGCGACAGCGCCTGGGCGTCCGTGTTCATCACGATGAAGTCGACGCCCTGCACGCCGCGGTTGATCATGTGCTGGACGGCATTGCCGCCAGCGCCGCCAACGCCGACCACCTTGATGATGGTGCCGTTGGTCTCGGTTTCCAGCATTTCGAATTCCATGTTGCCTCCGTCAAGAGAAAAACTGCTAATCGGCCGTTATTCGGCAGGAGATCGGGCAACCTCCTGTCGCGCGCCAGCCGCCGGCACCAGCGCGAATTTCGATTCGGTTCGTCAAAAGTTGCTCAGGAACCATTCCTTCATCCGCGAGAACACCTGCCCCGCGTTGCCGGACTGCACGGCGACCTTGCGGCCGCGCATGCGCTGAGCACTGCCTTCGACCAGCAGCCCCATCGCCGTCGAGTAGCGCGGATTGCGCACGACGTCGGAGAGGCCGCCTGCATATTCCGGCGCGCCGATGCGCACCGGTTTCAGGAAAATGTCTTCGCCGAGCTCGACCATGCCGGGCATCATCGACGCACCGCCGGTAATGACCACGCCGGAGCTCAACAGTTCTTCGTAACCCGATTCGCGCACGACCTGCTGCACGAGCGAGAACAGTTCCTCGACGCGCGGCTCGATCACGGCCGCGAGCGCCTGGCGCGACAGCGTGCGCGGGCCGCGTTCGCCGAGGCCCGGCACTTCGACCATTTCGTCCGGATCGGCGAGCGCCTGCTTCGCGATTCCGTAGCCGACCTTGATGTCTTCCGCATCCGGCGTCGGCGTGCGCAGCGCCATCGCGATGTCGCTCGTGATCTGGTCGCCGGCGATCGGAATCACCGCGGTGTGACGGATCGCGCCTTCGGCGAAGATCGCGATGTCCGTCGTGCCGCCGCCGATGTCGACCAGCACCACGCCGAGATCCTTCTCGTCTTCCGTCAGCACCGCCAGCGACGACGCGAGCGGCTGCAGGATCAGGTCGTTCACTTCCAGCCCGCAGCGGCGCACGCACTTGACGATGTTCTGCGCGGCGCTCACCGCGCCCGTCACGATGTGCACCTTCACTTCCAGCCGGATACCGCTCATCCCGATCGGCTCGCGCACGTCTTCCTGGCCGTCGATGATGAATTCCTGCGTGAGGATGTGCAGCACCTGCTGGTCGGTCGGGATGTTGATCGCCTTCGCGGTCTCGATCACGCGCGCGACGTCCGTCTGCGTGACTTCCTTGTCCTTGATCGCGACCATCCCGCTCGAGTTGAAGCTGCGGATGTGGCTGCCCGCGATCCCCGTGAACACGTTGGTGATCTTGCAGTCGGCCATCAGCTCCGCCTCCTCGAGCGCGCGCTGGATCGACTGCACGGTGGCCTCGATGTTGACCACCACACCTTTCTTCAGACCCTTCGACTCGCTCTGGCCGAGACCGATCACCTCGTAGTGACCCTCGCCCTTCAGCTCGGCGACGATGGCCACCACCTTCGACGTGCCGATGTCGAGGGAAACCAGCAGATCCTTGTAGTCTTTGCTCATAAAGTGCTCTTGCGTGTGATCTCTCGTTACTTCTTGCGCTTGTCGGTATCGGTCAGGAACCGCATGCCTGCCGCGCGAATCGCGAATCCGTTCGGATAGCGCAGGTCCGCGTACTCGATGTCGTTGCCCCAACGCTCCGTGACGGCCGGCCAGGCCGCGACCAGGCGCTGGCTCCGGTCATGCAACGTGTCGCTGTTGCGTTCCTTGCCCAGCTCGACCTGCATGCCGTTCGACAGCTTCACCGTCCACGCGTACCGCGCCGACAGCGTCACTTCTTCCGGCGCCGCCTTCAGCGGCGCAAACCATTTCCCGAAGTCGCGGTACCGCGTGACGACTTCCTTCGCACTGCCTTCCGGGCCGTCGAACGCCGGCAGTTCCTGCTCCAGCTCGCCCTGGTTCGCGGTGAACAGCTCGCCGTCGACGCTCACCAGCTGGTCGCTGCCCCAGGTCCCGAGCGGTTTGTACTCCTCCAGCGTGACAGCCAGCGCATTCGGCCACACCCGGCGCACGCTCGCATGGCGCACCCACGGCATCTGCTCGAACGCGGCGCGCGCCGCATCGAGATCGACCGTGAAGAAATTGCCCTTCAGTCGGCCGACCACGCCCGCGCGCACCGTCGGCGAGTTGATGTGCTCGGTATCGCCGTCGATCCGGATTTCCCGCAGCGCGAACGTCGGGCGCTGGATCAGCCAGTAGCAACCGGCCGCCGCCAACACGAGCAGCAGCAGCGCGTACAGCGCGCTGGCGGCAAGGTTGAGTTGGCGAACGTTGTTCCACATACGTCGTTCCGTTCCTGCGTCAGTCGTTGAGCGTGAGCGACAGCACCTTCACGACCAGCTCCGAATAGCTGATGCCGACCGCGCGCGCCGCCTTCGGCGGCAGCGAGTGGTCGGTCATCCCGGGGGCCGTGTTCACTTCCAGGAAATACGCATTGCCGGCCGCGTCGAGCATGAAATCCGCGCGGCCCCAGTCGGTACAGCCGAGCACGTCGAACGCGCGGCGCGCGATGCGCTTCAGTTCCGCCTCCTGTTCGGCCGGCAGGCCGCACGGGATCAGGTACTGCGTGTCGTCGGCGACGTACTTCGCGTGGTAGTCGTAGAACTCGCCCGCCGGCACGATCTTGATCAGCGGCAGGTCGAGATCGCCGGCGATGCACGCGGTGTATTCGCCGCCGCCCTCGATGCTCTTCTCGACGATCACGATCTTGTCGTGCGTGGCGGCCTCTTCCAGCGCGGCCGGCAGCGTGTCGGCCGTCTTCACCTTCAGCACCGCGACGCTCGAGCCTTCGCTCGCCGGCTTCACGAACAGCGGCAGGCCGAGCTTCGCGACGATGTCGGCCGCGCGCGCGGCCAGATCGTCGCCGCGCATCACCGTCTCGAACGGCGGCGTCGGCACGCCCGTCTGCTGCCATACGAGCTTCGTGCGGAACTTGTCGAGGCCGAGCGCCGACCCGAGCACGCCGCTGCCCGTGTAGCGAATGCCGTAGAAATCGAGCGCGCCCTGGATCTGGCCGTTCTCGCCGTAGCCGCCGTGCAGCGCGTTGAACGCGCGCACGAAACCTTCGTCCTTCAGCGCCGACAGCGGCCGCTCGGCCGGGTCGAACGGATGCGCATCGACGCCCGCGTCGCGCAGGCCCTGCAGCACGAGGCGGCCCGAGGTGAGCGACACCTCGCGCTCGGCGGATTCCCCGCCGAACAACACCGCCACCTTGCCGAAACGTTTCGGATCGATTCCGCTCATGCCAGCCTCCGCCGGGCCGCCCCAAGCAGGCCGACCGCCCTCGCGGGGGGCGCCTTGCACGGGACCGGAGTAAGCGCTAAAGCGCCAACTCCGGTCGACAGCGAACAAAGTGAGCGTGGGGGTCGTTTCATGTCATGCCTTCTGTTGAATGTGTTGCACGAGCTTCGCCGGCACGCCGCCGATCGAGCCCGCGCCCATCGTGATCACCACATCGCCGTTCTGAGCGACCTTCGCCAATGCATCCGGCACGTCGTCGACCGTCGCGACGAACACCGGGTCAACCTTCCCGACCGCGCGCAGCGCGCGCGACAGCGCGTCGCCGTTGGCCGTCGGGATCGCGGCCTCGCCGGCCGCGTAGACTTCCGTCAGCACCAGCGCGTCGACCGTCGACAGCACGTTGACGAAATCGTCGAAGCAGTCGCGCGTGCGCGTGTAGCGGTGCGGCTGGAACGCCAGCACGAGGCGGCGGCCCGGGAACGCGCCGCGCGCGGCCGCGATCGTCGCGGCCATCTCGACCGGGTGATGACCGTAGTCGTCGATCAGCGTGTACTGGCCGCCGTCGGCGGTCGGCACCTCGCCGTAGCGCTGGAAGCGCCGGCCGACACCGTTGAATTCCGTCAGCGCCTGCTGGATCGCGTCGTCCGCCACGCCGAGATCGGTCGCGATCGCGATCGCCGCGAGCGCGTTCTGCACGTTGTGCAGGCCAGGCAGGTTCAGCACGATCGCGAGCGGCGCGCGCCCTTCGCGGATCACCGTGAAGTGCATCCGGCCGTCGCGCGCGTCGATGTCTTCCGCGCGTACCTGTGCGTCCGGCGACAGGCCGTAGCGCACGACCGGCTTCGAGATGAACGGGATGATCTGCCGCACGTTCGGATCGTCGACGCACACGACCGCGCTGCCGTAGAACGGCAGGCGTTGCGTGAATTCGATGAACGCCTGCTTGAGCCGCGCGAAATCGTGGCCGTAGGTGTCCATGTGGTCGGCGTCGATGTTCGTGATGACTTCGATCACCGGATACAGGTTCAGGAACGACGCGTCCGACTCGTCGGCCTCGGCGACGATGAAGTCGCCCGTGCCGAGCCGCGCGTTCGCGCCGGCGCTGATCAGCCGCCCGCCGATCACGAAGGTCGGGTCGAGCCCGCCCGCCGCGAGCACGCTCGCGACGAGGCTCGTCGTCGTGGTCTTGCCGTGCGTGCCGGCGATCGCGATGCCCTGCTTCAGGCGCATCAGCTCGGCGAGCATCACCGCACGCTGCACGATCGGCACGCCCTGGCTGCGGGCGGCCAGCACTTCCGGGTTGTCCGAGCGCACGGCCGTCGACACGACGACCGCGTTCGCGCCCGCGATGTTCGCCGCGTCGTGGCCGATCGCGATCCGTGCGCCGAGCGCCTGGAGGCGATCGGTCACCGCGTTGCGCGAGAGATCCGAGCCGCTGACCTCGTAGCCGAGGTTGACGAGCACTTCGGCGATGCCGCTCATGCCCGCGCCGCCGATCCCGACGAAATGAATGTGTTTGACGATGTGTTTCATAGTGTTTCCAGGTGCGCGCCGGCCGCCTTCGCGCACACGCGCGCGACTTCGTCGGTAGCCTCGGGCTTCGCCAGCGAGCGCGAACGTTCCGCCATGTCCGCGAGCGATGCCCGCGACTGGCCGCGCAGCCAGTCGGCGAGCAGTTCCGCCGACAGGTCGCGTTGTTGCACCAGCACCGCCGCGCCCGCATCGGCGAGGAACGCGGCATTGGTCGTCTGGTGATCGTCGACCGCGTACGGGAACGGCACGAACAGCGCCGCCACGCCCACCGCCGCGATCTCCGACACCGTCATCGCGCCCGACCGGCAGATCACCAGATCCGCCGCCGCGTACGCGGCCGCCATGTCGTCGATGAACGGCACGAGCCGCACGTCCTCGCCGGCCGCGAAACCGGCCGCTTCGTAATTCGCCTTCAATGCGTCGATGTGCTTCACGCCGGCCTGGTGCACGACGCGCGGGCGTTCGCCCGGCGTCAGCAGCGCCAGCGCGCGCGGCACGACTTCGTTCAGCGCGGCCGCCCCGAGGCTGCCGCCGACGATCAGCACGTTCAGCGGACCGCTGCGCGACGCATAGCGTGCTTTGGGCGGTTCCGTGTGCGCAAGTTCCGCGCGAATCGGGTTGCCGGTCCATTCCGCGTGCGGCAGCGCGCCGGGGAACGCGACGAGCACGCGCTTCGCGAGTTTCGCGAGCACCTTGTTCGTCAGGCCCGCGATCGAATTCTGTTCATGCAGCACGAGCGGACGCCCCGACAGCGCGGTCATCACACCCGCCGGGAACGTGATGTAGCCGCCCATCCCGAGCACGACGTCCGGCCGCACGCGGCGCAGCGCGCCGAGGCTCTGCCAGCACGCGCGCAACAGGTTGACCGGCAGCGTCAGCTTGGTCTTCAGGCCCTTGCCGCGCAGCCCGCCGAACCGCACGTATTCCATCGGAATGCCGTGCTTCGGCACGAGCGTCGCTTCCATCCCGGCCGGATTGCCGAGCCACACGACGCGCCAGCCCGCCGCTTCCATCCGGTGCGCGACCGCGAGCCCCGGGAACACGTGGCCCCCGGTGCCGCCTGCCATCACCATCAGCGTGCGTTGCGACGCGGTCATACCTTCCCTCCGCGCATCAGCACCCGGTTTTCGTAGTCGACCCGCAGCAGCACCGCCAGCGCGACGCAGTTCAGCAGGATGCCCGAGCCGCCGTAGCTCACCAGCGGCAGCGTCAGGCCCTTGGTCGGCAGCAGCCCGAGGTTCACGCCCATGTTGATGAACGTCTGCGCGCCGAACCAGATGCCGATACCTTTTGCCATCAGGCCCGCGAACGTGCGGTCGAGCGCGAGCGCCTGGCGGCCGATCTCGAACGCGCGGCGCACGATCCAGTAGAACAGCAGGATCACGACCAGCACGCCGACGAAGCCGAGTTCCTCGCCGATCACCGCGAGGATGAAGTCGGTGTGCGCTTCCGGCAGGTAGTTCAGTTTCTCGACGCTGCCGCCGAGGCCGACGCCGAGCCATTCGCCGCGGCCGAATGCGATCAGCGAGTGCGTGAGCTGGTAAGCCTTGCCCTGTGCGTAGCGCTCGTCCCACGGATCGAGATACGCGAAGATCCGCTCGCGACGCCACGGCGACAGCCACACCAGCATCGTGAACGTGCCGACCGCCGTTGCGACGAGGCCGCCGAACAGCTTGCCGTTCACGCCGCCGAGGAACAGCACGCCCATCGCGATCGCGGCGACCACCATGAACGCGCCCATGTCCGGCTCAAGCAGCAGCAGCGCACCGACCAGGCCGACCGCGAACGCCATCGGCAGGAAGCCCTTCGCGAAGCTCTGCATGTATTCCTGCTTGCGCACCGTGTAGTTCGCCGCGTAGATCGTCACCGCGAGCTTCATGATTTCCGACGGCTGCATGTTCGTGATGCCGAGCGGAATCCAGCGGCGCGCCCCGTTCACGCCCTTGCCGACGTGCGGGATCAGCACGATCACGAGGCCGACGAGCGCGATCAGGAAGAGATGCGGCGCGTACTTGTCCCATGTCGAGACGGGCACGCGGAACGCGATCACCGCCGCGACGAACGCGACGCCGAGCGAAATGCAGTGGCGCATCAGGAACGCGTAATCGTGATACGACGCGTATTTCGGCGAATCAGGCATCGCGATCGACGCCGAATACACCATCACGACGCCGAGGCCGAGCAGCGCGATCGCGACCCACAACAGCGAGTAGTCGAAGTCGAGCATCCGCGAACGGCTCGGGCGCACGCCGTTGACGACGCTCGCGAGGCCGCCCGTTGCGGCGCGCGTGGCCGACGCGACGCGGCCGCCCGCGGCATTGCCGCCGGTGTCGCGCCGGTCGTTGAACCGGGAGACGAGGCGATCGGACCAGCTCATGGCGTCGCTCCTTTGTCGATGGCGATTTCGTCGACCGCCGCGCGGAACACATCCGCGCGATGGGCGTAGTTCCTGAACATGTCGAGGCTCGCGCATGCGGGCGACAGCAACACCGCGTCGCCCGGCTCGGCGAGATCGGCCGCCGCGTGCACCGCGCTTTCGAGCGTCGCGTGATCGGCGAGCGGCACGCCCGTTTCGGCGAGCGTGTCGCGGATTGCCGGCGCGTCGCGGCCGATCAGCATCACCGCGCGGCACCAGCGTGCGACCGGTGCGACCAGCGGTGCGAAATCCTGGCCCTTGCCGTCGCCGCCCGCGATCAGCACGATCTTCTGCGCGAGCCCGTCGAGCGCGGCGACCGTCGCGCCGACGTTGGTGCCCTTGCTGTCGTCGACGTAGTCGACGTCGTCGATCGTCGCGATCACTTCGACGCGATGCGCTTCGCCGCGATATTCGCGCAGCGCGTGCAGCAGCGGCGCGGCCGGCAGGTCGATCGCGCGGACGAGCGCGAATGCGGCCAGCGCGTTCGCCGCGTTGTGCAGCCCGCGGATGCGCAGCGCGTCGGCCGGCATCAGGCGCTTCTGCGCGATGTCAGGCGTATGCGCGGCGTCGCGCCTGCGCCGGCGGGTCGTCGTCACTTCATCCGGTGCGTCGCGATCGACGGCTTCCACCAGCCATGCAATGCCGTTGTCGCGCGACAGCCCGTAGTCGCCGTCCTGCACCGGCTCGTTCAGGCCGAACGTGACCGTGCGCGGCGCGTCGGCCGCGCCGACTGCCGGCGCGAACTTCATCACGGCCGCATCGTCGCGGTTCAGCACGCGCGTCGTCGTCGCACCGAAGATCCGGCCCTTTGCCTGCGCGTACGCGTCGAAGCCGCCGTGCCAGTCGAGGTGGTCCTGCGTGATGTTGAGGATCGCGGCGGCATCGGGTGCAAACGTGCGCGCGGTCTCGAGCTGGAAGCTCGACAGTTCGAGCACCCACACGTCGGGCAGCGCGGTTTCGTCGATCGCGTTCGCGAGCCGGTCGAGCATCGCCGGGCTGATGTTGCCCGCGACGGCGACCTTCTTGCCCGCGCGCCGGCACAGCAGGCCCGCGAGGCTCGTCGTCGTGGTCTTGCCGTTGGTGCCGGTGATCGCGAGCACCTTCGGCTGGTAGCCGCTCGTGCCGAGCGCGCGCAATGCCTGCGCGAAGAATTCCAGCTCGCCCCACACCGCGATCCCGCGCTCGTGCGCGGCCGCGACCAGCGCCGCGAGTGCCGGTTCGAGCGGCGACAGCCCGGGGCTCAGCCCGACGATCTCGACGCCGCCGTCGAGCATTGCGGGCGTGAATGCCCCGCCGACGAATTCCGCATCGATGCCTTCGGCCTGCAGCGCGGCAAGGTTCGGCGGCGCCTCGCGGGTATCGGCAATACGCAGCCGGCACCCGTGCCTCGCGCACCATCGCGCGATCGCGAGACCCGATTCACCGAGCCCCAGTACGAGCACCATCGGCCGTTGCCGATCTCCAAACATCTCGCCAGACATCCTTGTTACCTTTCCTTTACCGCAGCTTGAGGGTGGTCAGACCAAACAGGCACAGCATCAGCGTGATGATCCAGAAACGCACGACCACCTGCGTTTCCTTCCAGCCGGACAATTCGAAATGGTGATGCAGCGGCGCCATCTTCAGCAGGCGCCGCCCTTCGCCGTAACGCTTCTTCGTGTACTTGAACCACGAAACCTGCAGCATCACCGACAGCGTTTCCGCGACGAAGATGCCGCCCATGATGAACAGCACGATTTCCTGGCGCACGATCACCGCGACCGTGCCGAGCGCGCCGCCGAGCGCCAGCGCGCCGACGTCGCCCATGAACACCTGCGCGGGGTGCGTGTTGTACCAGAGGAACGCGAGCCCTGCCCCGCCCATCGCGGAGCAGAAGATCAGCAGCTCGCCCGCGCCCGGGATGTGCGGGAACAGCAGGTATTTTGAATAGACCGCGCTGCCCATCACGTACGCGAACACACCCAGCGACGCGCCGACCAGCACGACCGGCATGATCACGAGGCCGTCGAGGCCGTCGGTCAGGTTCACCGCGTTGCTCGCGCCGACGATCACGAAGTAGGTCAGCACGATGAAGCCCCACACGCCGAGCGGGTAGCTGATCGATTTCAGGAACGGCAGCATCAGGTCGGCACGTGCGGGCAGCCCCATCGACAGGCCGCTCCTCACCCATGCCATGAACAGGTCGAACACGCGCACGTTGTTCGCCTCGGACACGCTGAAGGCCAGGTAGACGGCCGCGAACAGCCCGATCACCGATTGCCAGAAATACTTCTCGCGCGACGACATCCCGCGCGGGTCCTTGTGGACGACCTTGCGGTAATCGTCGACCCAGCCGATCACGCCGAAGCCGAACGTGACGAGCATCACGATCCAGATGAAACGGTTCGTCAGGTCGCCCCACAGCAGCGTCGCGACCGCGATGCCGATCAGGATCAGCACGCCGCCCATCGTCGGCGTGCCGGACTTGACGAGGTGGGTCTGCGGGCCGTCCTTGCGCACGGCCTGCCCGACCTTCATTTGCGTCAGCTTGCGGATCACCCACGGTCCGCACACGAGCCCGATCCCGAGCGCGGTGATGGTGGCCATCACCGCACGGAACGTGAGGTACGTGAACAAGCGCAAAAAGCTTGCGTCTCCTTGCAGCCATTGCGCCAGCGCCAGCAGCATGCTTCCTTCCTTCTACTCAGTGTGCGGCGGGCGCCGTGCCCGCCGCGGGTTGGTTCGTCAGCGCGTCGACCACGCGCTCCATCTTCATGTACCGCGAGCCCTTCACCAGCACCGTCGCCGGTGCGCCGTATCCGGCCGCGAGCAGCGCCGACACGAGCGCGCCGACGTCATCGAAATGGCGGGCCGTGTCGCCGTACGCCGTGCACGCGTCGCGCGACGCGTCGCCGAGCGCGAACAGCGCATCGATCCCGCGATCGCGCGCATAGGCGCCGATCTCGCGGTGGAAAGCCGGCCCTTCTTCGCCAACCTCGCCCATGTCGCCGATCACCAGCACGCGCGGCCCCGATTGCGCGGCGAGCACGTCGATCGCCGCGCGCATCGAATCGGGGTTCGCGTTGTACGTATCGTCGACGACCGTCGCACCCGCGAGGCTCCCGGCAATCGCCTGCTTCACCTGCAGCCGGCCCTTGACCGGTTCGAACGATTCGAGGCCCTGCCGGATCGCCGACAGCGAGACGCCGGCGCCGAGCGCCGCGGCCGTCGCGGCCAGCGCGTTGCGTGCATTGTGCTCGCCGAGCGCGCGCAGCCGCACCGTGACGGCACCCGCCGGCGTGTCGATCGCGAGTTCGCCGCCGTGCAGACGGCCGACGACCTGCGCGTCGTTCTGCCGTTCGGCGTCGTGCAGCGCGAAATCGAGGATCCGGTTGCCGGTCGCCGCGACGCGCCAGATGCCCGCGTACGCGTCGTCGGCCGGGAACACCGCGACGCCGTCCGGCGGCAGCGCGTGAATCACGGCCGCGTGTTCGAGCGCGACGGCTTCGACCGTCGACATGAATTCCTGGTGCTCGCGCTGCGCGTTGTTGACGAGCGCGACCGTCGGCGCCGTGAGGCGCGCGAGGACTTCGGTCTCGCCCGGATGGTTCATCCCGATCTCGATCACCGCGAGACGATGGGCGGCCGACAGGCGCAACAGCGTCAGCGGCAGGCCGACATCGTTGTTCAGGTTGCCGGCCGTCGCGAGTCGCGCGTCGGCGCCGACCGCCGCCGCGAAGATCGACGCGATCATTTCCTTGACCGTCGTCTTGCCGTTGCTGCCCGTCACCGCGACGAGCGGCAGCGGGAATCGCATGCGCCAGCCGTGCGCGAGCGCGCCGAGCGCGGCACGCGTTTCGCCGCCCACGATCGCCGGCATCGTGACGCCCGCCGGCACGTGCACGACGAGTGCCGCGGCGGCACCGCGCGCGGCGACGTCGCCGAGGAAGTCGTGCGCGTCGAAGCGCTCGCCCTTCAGCGCGACGAACAGGTCGCCCGGCCCGGCCGTGCGGCTGTCCGTCGACACGCGGTCGAACGTGACGCCCGCGTCGCCGTGGACGGTGGCGCCGGGAATCAGGCGGGCGGCTTCGCCGAGACTGAGCATCGTCATTCGCCGCCTCCCTTGCCGTGCGTCGCGCGCGCCGCCAGCGCGAGCCGCGCGTGATCCTGATCGGAGAACGTACGCTTCTTGCCCATGATTTCCTGCGTGGCCTCGTGGCCCTTGCCGGCCAGCACGACGACATCCTCGCGTGCGGCGCCGCGCACGGCCTGCAGGATCGCGCTCGCGCGATCCTCGATGCGGCGTGCGTGATCGGGTGCGGTCATGCCCGCGACGATCTGGTCGATGATGCGCTGCGGATCCTCGCTGCGCGGGTTGTCGCTCGTGACGACGGTCTCGTCGGCGAGCCGCTCCGCGATCGCGCCCATCAGCGGGCGCTTCGTTGCGTCGCGATCGCCGCCGCAGCCGAACATGCAGACGAGCCGGCCACCGCGCGCCGTGGCGATCGGGCGCAACGCGTCGAGCGTCTTTTCGAGCGCGTCGGGCGTGTGCGCGTAGTCGATCACGACGAGCGGTTCGTCGTTCTGCAGCCGGCCGCCGAGCCGCTGCATCCGGCCGTTGACCGACTCGAGCCGCTCGATCTCGGCGAGCGCCGCGTCGAACGGCACATCGGCCGCGAGCAGCGAGCCGAGTACGGCAAGCAGGTTGCTGACGTTGAAGGTGCCGAGCGTGCCGACCTCGACGTCCGCGTCGCCCCACGACGAACGCAGGCGGAATGCGGTGCCGGTGGCGGTCGCACGCACGTCGAGCGCGACCAGCTCGCGATCGGCGTCGGGTGCCGCCGCGTCGCCGATCCCGTACGCGATCGTGCGCACGCGGCCGGCCAGCTTCTCGAGCAGGCGCCGGCCGGCTGCGTCGTCGCGATTGATCACCGCCGCGCGCAGGCCGCGCCACGCGAACAGCTTCGCCTTCGCGGCTTCGTACGCATCGAACGTGCCGTGATAGTCGAGGTGATCTTGCGTAAGGTTCGTAAATACCGCGATATCGAAGGCCGTGCCGTTCACGCGGCCCTGATGCAACGCGTGCGACGACACTTCCATCGCCACCGCCTTCGCACCGGCGTCGCGCAACTGCGCGAGGCTGCGCTGCAGTTGCGGCGCGTCGGGCGTCGTGAAGCCGGTCGGCACGAGCTGGCCGGGCATCCCGCTGCCGAGCGTGCCGATCACCGCGCACGGCTGGTGCAACGCCGTCAGCGCGACAGCGAGCCATTGCGTGCACGACGTCTTGCCGTTCGTGCCCGTGACGCCGACCGCGAGCAGGCTGTCGCTCGGATCGCCGTACCAGCCGCTGGCGATCTCGCCGGCGAGCTGGTCGAGCGCCGGCACCGCGAGCGCGACGGGTACGGCCGGCGCGGCGGCCAGCCCTTCCGGCTGATACAGCACGGCGGCCGCACCTTGGGCGACGGCGTTGGCAATGAAGGCGCGATTGTCTGCCCCGTCGACCGCATACGCGACGAACACGTCGCCAGCCTTGAGACTGCGTGTGTCGGCATGCAGTTGCGCCGCGGGGGCCACATGCTGACGCAGCCACGCAAGCGCGGCTGCGATCTGCTGATGCGCCGGATGGGAACTGCGGGCGGCGCTCATCGAACAACTCCTGGTGAATTACGCGTCGTGCTGGACACGATCATATGCTTCGCACCGCTCCCCGCGGCCAGCTTTTGCGGCCCCGTTGCGCTCGGCGCTGCCGGCGAATCGTCAGACACGACGAGTTGCTTGATCGGCATGTTCGGCGGGACGTTCAACGCACGCATCGTGTCGCCGGCGATCGCCGAGAATACGGGGCCGGACACCTGGCCGCCGAAGTGGCTGCCGGCGGTCGGCTCGTCGACCGACACCGCGACGACGATGCGCGGATTCGGCATCGGCGCCATCCCGACGAACGACGCACGGTATTTGCGCGTGTAGCCGTGCCCTTCATGCTTGTACGCGGTACCGCTCTTGCCGCCGACGCGATAGCCCGGCACGGCCGCATCCGGCGACGTGCCGCCCGGCGCGACCACCGTCTCGAGCATCGCGCGCACTTCGCGCGCGGTGGTCGGGTTGAACACCTGCGTGCCCGTGATCGGCTGATTGGGGTCGGTCTTGAAAATGGTCACGGGCATCAGCTCGCCGTCGTGCGCGATCGCCGTGTAGGCGCGTGCGAGCTGGAACAGCGACACCGACAGGCCGTAGCCGTACGACATCGTCGCCTGCTCGATGCGGCGCCAGCTCTTCCACGGACGCAGGCGGCCGGCCACCGCGCCCGGGAACCCGACCTTCGGCGCCTGGCCGAGGCCGATGCTCGTATACATATTCCACATTTCCTCGGGCCGCATCGTCATCGCGATCTTCGTCGCGCCGATGTTGCTCGACTTCTGGATCACGCCGCCGACCGTCAGCGTGCCGAAACCCGCGTCATCGGTGATCGGCGCGCCGTCGAGCACGAAATGCCCGTTGCCCGTTTCGACGAGCGTGTTCGGCGTCACGCGGTGCAGGTCGAGCGCGAGCGACACCGTGAATGGCTTCATGATCGAGCCCGGCTCGAACACGTCGGTCATGATCCGGTTGCGCAGTTGCTCGCCCGTCATGCGCGAGCGGTCGTTCGGGTTGTACGTCGGGTAGTTGACGAGCGCGAGCACTTCGCCGGTACGCACGTCGACGACCATCGCCGCGCCGGCCTTCGCCTTGAACTTCTCGACGGCGGCCTTCAGGTTCGCGTACGCGATGTACTGGATCTTGCTGTCGATCGACAGGTCGACGTCGGTCCCGTTGTGCGGCGGGATCTGCTCGGCGACGTCCTCGACGATGTGCCCCATCCGGTCCTTGATCACGCGCCGCACGCCCGACGTGCCGGACAGCAACTTCTGGTCGCCGAGCTCGACGCCTTCCTGCCCTTCGTCCTCGACGTTCGTGAAGCCGATCAGGTGAGCGGTGATCTCGCCTTCCGGATAGAAGCGCTTGTATTCGTTGCGCTGGTAGATGCCGGGAATGTCGAGCGCGGCGACCTTGTCCGCGACGTCGAGCGGCACCTGGCGCTTCACGTAGACGAAACCCTTGTCTTCCGACAGCTTCACGCGCAGTTCCTTCGGCGTCATGCCGAGGAGCTTGCCGAGCTGGTTGATCTTGTCGGCGTCGAGATCGTCCGGCACCGCGTCGGGAATCGCCCAGATCGCGCGCACTGGCAGGCTCGTCGCGAGCACGAGCCCGTTACGGTCGAGGATCTTGCCGCGCGTCGCGGGCAGCTCGAGCGTGCGCTGGTAGCGGCTTTCGCCCTGCTTCTGATAGAACGCGTTGCCGGGCCCCTGGATCCAGAACGCCCGCGCGGCCAGCGCGACGAACGCCATGAACAGCAGGAACACGACGAACTTCGAGCGCCACATCGGCAGGTGCACGCCCAGCACGGGGCTCGACGAGAACTTCACGTTCTGGCGTTTCTGGGACGGCTTCATCGCGCGCCCCCCTTGCCCTTGCCTGCCGTGTCGGCCGACGCCGGGATCGGCGCGTCGATCGCCTTCGCCGCGCCCGGCGGCAGCGTCAGGTATTGCGTGCGGCCGGTCGAGATCGCCTGCATCTTCAGCGAATCGTTCGCGAGTTGCTCGATGCGCGACGTCTTCGACAGCGCGCTCTGCTGATATTGAAGCTGCGCGTAGTCCTGCTGGAGCTGGCGCTCCTGCGACTGCGCGCGCTGCAGCTGGATGAAGATCTGCCGCTGCTGGTTCGTCGAGTTGACGACCGACAGCGCGCAACCCATCACGATGATCAGCAGGAAGATATTGAAGCGGCTCATGGCGTGACGCGCTCCGCAATGCGCATCACGGCGGAGCGGGCGCGCGGATTCGCGGCGACTTCCGCTTCACTCGGAAACTGACGGCTGATGATCTTGAGCGGCGGGCTCGGGAGGTCGACGGCGCGGATCGGCAGGCGACGATCGACCGCAGGCGCACTGGCGTGCGCCTGCATGAATCGCTTGACGATCCGGTCCTCGAGTGAATGAAAGCTGATCACCACCAGCCGCCCCCCTTGCTCCAGCAACGACAGTGCCGCGTCTAGTACGACTTGCAGGTCCGCAAGCTCTTGATTGACGTGAATCCGTATAGCCTGAAAGGTGCGGGTTGCCGGATCCTTGCCCTTCTCACGGGTTTTGACGACGTGACCCACGATTTGGGCAAGCTCGCCCGTGGTGTCGAGAGGCCCAAGACGGTCGGACTCTGCCCGGCGAGCAACAAGCGCCTTTGCAATCTGAAAAGCAAACCGTTCTTCCCCATAATCCCGTATCACCTCCGTCAATTCCTGCACCGAAGCCCGCGCGAGCCATTCGGCCGCCGACTCGCCACGCGTCGGATCCATTCGCATGTCCAGCGGACCATCGGCGCGGAAGCTGAAGCCGCGCGCCGGATCGTCCACCTGCGGCGAGGACACGCCCAGGTCCAGCAACACACCCGCCACCTTCTCGACGCCGCGCGCCGCAAGCGCGTCGCGCATCGATGCAAAGCTGTCATGCACGATCGAGAAGCGCGCATCCTCGATGCCCTGCGCCGTCTCGATCGCCCTCGGGTCCTTGTCGAACGCGATCAGCCGCCCGGCCGGCGCGAGCCGCGCGAGCACCGCGCGGCTATGCCCGCCCCGCCCGAACGTACCGTCGACGTACACGCCGTCCGGCCGCGTCACGAGCGACTCGACCGCCTCATCCAACAGCACCGTCCGATGCCGCAATTCATTTCCCATCGCGGGCGTCTCCGTCACCGCAATCAGAACGTGAAATTCTTCAGCGCGTCGGGCATGCCCTGCGCCATCGCTGCCTGCTCCTTCGCGTTGTAGGTTTGCGAATCCCACAGCTCGAAGTGACTACCCATTCCCAACAACATGACTTCCTTTTCCAGTCCGGCTGCCATGCGCAGCTCGGGCGATACGAGAATCCGGCCCGCGCTGTCGAGATCGACGTCCATCGCATTGCCGAGAAAAATGCGCCGCCACCAGTGCGCGTCCATCGGCAGCGCGGCGATCTTGGCGCGGAATACTTCCCATTCGGGGCGCGGAAACAGCAACAGGCAGCCGTCCGGGTGCTTGGTCACAGTCACCCGTCCTTCTGCCTGTCCTTGCAGCGCTTCGCGATAGCGAGCCGGCACCGACATCCGCCCTTTCGCATCGAGCGTCAGCGCCGACGCCCCTTGGAACACTTTCCGCTCTCCCGTTCAGGGCACCGAAGCACCCGCTCAATGCTGAGAATTTAGCCGGAATAGCCCGCTAAATCACACAAAAATACACTTTCTCACACTGTCTCCCACTTTAGAGGAAGGGTGTGGCACGGTCAAGGGAGCGGCCCGCTTTTTTGACGAATTTTGTTAGTTAGAACAAGGACTTACGCGCACATGCTCATGCGGCCCCTCATACCAAAAACCGTTATAAATGAATGAGCTAGTGCAACTTGTGAAGGTGATACGTGAGAAAGACGGGCCAGACAGGCGTGCGGACGGGGCTTTCGGGGGCGGGAAAACGAGGAGTCGGCGGGCGGTATCGGGGGCGGTGAACCAGGGCGGCGTCACGCGTCGCCCCGGCGCAATTCTCAGAGATAGTACGCAGTGCTCGTCATGACTTTCGACGCGGCGCGCATCAGCATCCGCGCGGGCAGCGGCAACTCGATCCCGCCTGCGTCGGTCGCGGCCTTGCCGTGCTTCACCTCGTCGATCCGCATCTGGTCGACGATCGCGCGCGACGCCGCGTCGGTCGCGGGCAGCTCGGACATATGGCCTTCGAGATGATTCTCGACCTGCCGCTCCGTCTCGGCCATGAAGCCGAGGCTGACCTTGTCGCCGAGCGTGCCGGCCGCGACGCCGATCGCAAGCGCGCCGGCATACCACAGCGGATTCAGCAGGCTCGGGCGCGAGTCGAGTTCCTTCAGGCGGTGCGCGGTCCACGCGAGGTGATCCTCTTCCTCGCGCGCGGCCTCCTCGAACATCGCCTTCGCCGACGCCGTGCGCGCGGTGAGCTTCTGCGCCTGGTAGAGCGCCTGCGCGCAGACCTCGCCGACGTGGTTCACGCGCATCAGCCCGGCGGCATGCGTCCGTTCGGCCGGCGTCAGCTCGACGTCGGGCGCCTCGGCCGGCGTGGGCACCGGGCGGCTCATCCGGCTAATGCCGGTCAGCGATCGCAAGCCGCGATCGAATTCGCTGATCAGTTCATCCAACACGTTCCTGTTCTCCTGGCTGCAGGTGCCGCCGGAGCGGCAAGGGCACGAGTCCGCTGCGTAACCGACTTGATTATTCAGCGGAAATTGCGGTTAACCCGTGATTTTAACCATTGTTGCATAAAGGAAACATGGCGGCCTTGCGCCACGGCATTTCGCTTTGTGGCAAAAAACGGTTTTGCTACATTACGTCCGACTTCTTGCGAAGTTGATGGGGCCCGTCAACAGAACATAACTATCTGCCCCGCCAAAAAAATTCAGTGATTCTTGGAGATCCGTTAATGAAAAAGTCGCTTCTCGCGCTCGTCGCGCTGGGCGCGTTCGCTGGCGCTGCTCAAGCGCAAAGCAGCGTGACGCTTTACGGCATCATCGATGAAGGCCTGCTCTTCAACAACAATGCAGGCGGCAAGCACCTGTACAGCATGGCCAGCGGCGTGATGCAAGGCAGCCGCTTCGGCCTGCGCGGCACCGAAGACCTCGGTGGCGGCCTGAAGGCAATCTTCACCCTCGAAAACGGTTTCGACGTGAACAGCGGCAAGCTCGGTCAGGGCGGCCTGATGTTCGGTCGTCAGGCCTACGTCGGCCTGTCGAGCCAGTACGGCACGGTCACGCTGGGTCGTCAGTACGACTCCGTCGTCGACTTCGTCGGCCCGCTCGAGGCAGGCGACCAGTGGGGCGGCTACATCGCCGCTCACCCGGGCGACCTGGACAACTTCAACAACGCCTATCGCGTGAACAACGCGGTCAAGTTCACGAGCCAGAGCTACGGCGGCATCACGTTCGGCGGCCTGTACAGCTTCGGCGGCCAGGCAGGCCAGTTCTCGAAGAACCAGGTCTGGTCGCTCGGCGCAGGCTACAACAACGGCCCGCTGGTCCTCGGCGTCGGTTACTTGAACGCACGTACGCCGAACCAGTTCGGCGGCATGTTCAACAACGGCTCCGCATCGTCGTCGGTTTCGTCGCCGATCTACGGCGCGTACGCGAACAACGCGAACACGTACCAGGTCATCGGTGCAGGCGGCGCCTACACGTTCGGCGCGGCAACGATCGGCGCGACGTACTCGAACACGAAGTTCAAGGGCTTCTCGGCAGGCCCGTTCGTGAACCAGACCGCGACGTTCAACAACGGCGAAATCAACTTCAAGTATCAGCTGACCCCGGCGCTGATTCTCGGCGCGGCGTACGACTACACGCAAGGCAGCAAGATCGACGGCAACTCGGCAGCCAAGTACCACCAAGGCTCGCTGGGCGTCGACTACTTCCTGTCGAAGCGCACGGACGTCTACGCAATCGGCGTGTACCAACACGCTTCGGGCAACGTGCTCGACGCGAACGGCAACGTCCTGAAGGCAACCGCGGCGATCAACGGTCTCGCAGGTTCGAGCTCCGCCAACCAGGTCGCAGCGCGCGTCGGTATCCGTCACAAGTTCTAATCAGCTTGCCTGACAAGCCGCAGCATATTGAAGGCGCCTTCGGGCGCCTTTTTCTTTTCCCCGGCGGCGACCATGCTGGACCGGCGCGCCAGAAATCCGCCGGCCAATCACGGTGAAAAGCGCCACCGGCGCGCCATGTGCGCCGGTCGTGTCGGCACAATCGACGATGCGATGGGCCGCCGGCCCGCCGCGGAAAGCGGCTGGTTCCGATCCGCGTCATCCGCAAACAAAAAAGCCCGGCGTCTGCCGGGCTTTTTCGCTCAACCTCGCCGCGACTTACGCGCGTCCGTCGCGCAACTCGCGCCGCAAGATCTTGCCGACGTTCGTTTTCGGCAGCTCCGTACGGAATTCGACCAGCTTCGGCCGCTTGTAGCCGGTGAGCCGCTCCTTGCAGTAGGCCAGGATGTCCTTGTCGGTGAGCGCCGGATCCTTCTTCACGACGAACAGCTTCACGGCCTCGCCGGAATGCTCGTCGGGCACGCCGACCGCCGCCACCTCGAACACGCCCGGATGCGACGCCACCACGTCCTCGACTTCGTTCGGATACACGTTGAAGCCCGACACGAGGATCATGTCCTTCTTCCGGTCGACGATCTTCACGTAACCGCGCGCGTCCATCACGCCGACGTCGCCCGTCTTGAAGAACCCGTCCGGGAACATGACCTTCGCGGTCTCGTCGGGCCGGTTCCAGTAGCCCGCCATCACCTGCGGCCCGCGGATGCAGATCTCGCCGGGTTCGCCGAGCGCCACGTCATTGCCGGCATCGTCGCGGATCGCCACCTCGGTCGACGGCAGCGGCAAACCGATCGTCCCGCTGTATTCGGTCGCCGTCACGGGATTGCAGGTCGCCACCGGCGACGTTTCGGACAGCCCGTATCCTTCGATGATCGCGGTATGGGTCTTTTCATACCAGCGCTTCGCGACCCCTTCCTGGATCGCCATGCCGCCGCCGTTGGCGATCACGAGCTTCGACAGGTCGAGCTGACTGAATTCGGGATGGTTCAGCAGCGCGTTGTACAGCGTATTGACCGCCGGAATCGTCGAGATCTGATAGCCCTTCAGCTCCTTGATCATGCCGGCGATGTCGCGCGGGTTCGGGATCAGGACTCCCATGCCGCCCGTGCGCATCGTCAGGAAACCGCAGACGGTCAGTGCGAACACGTGGTACAGCGGCAGCGCGACGACCGTCACGAACTGTTTCACCTCCGGGTATTTCTCGTGTGCCGGATGGTGCCAGGCGCCGGCCTGCAGCACGTTCGACACGATGTTCCGGTGCAACAGCGTCGCGCCCTTCGCGACGCCGGTCGTCCCACCCGTGTATTGCAGGAACGCGACGTCGTCGGGGCCGATCTTCTGCGGCTTGAACGCCTGCCGCGCGCCTTCCGACAGCGCGGCCTTGAAGCGCGTGAACGACGGCAGCTGCCATGCAGGCACCATCTTCTTCACGTTGCGCACCACGTAATTGACGAGCCACCCCTTGATGCCCAGCAGGTCGCCCATCGATGCGACGACCACATGCTTGACGGCCGTATTGGCGATGACGGACTGCAGCGTCGACGCGAAATTCTCGAGGATGACGATCGCTTCCGCGCCGCTGTCCTTCAACTGGTGCTCGAGCTCGCGCGGCGTATAAAGCGGGTTGACGTTGACGACGGTGTAACCGGCCCGCAGTACCGCGGCGATCGTCACCGGATACTGGAGCACGTTCGGCATCATGATCGCGACCCGCGCGCCGCGTGCGAGGCCACGGGATTGCAGCCACGCGCCGAACTGCCGCGACAGCTTGTCGAGTTCACCGTACGTGATGCCCTTGCCCATGCAGACGAACGCCGTGCGATCGCGATACTGCCGGAAGCTTTCGTCGAGCAGGTCCGGGACAGAAGGATAGGGAGACGCGTCAATTTCGGCTGGAACGCCGGGTGGGTACGATTTCAGCCAAATTTTGTCCATGCCGCGCGTCTCCTCACAGATTTTCGAATGGTCGTGCTAAAACGCATCGTAACGGCTCCCCCGCCCCGAGACAACAGGGTTAGATGTCCACTTCGAACTTCCGAGGATATTCGTCCGACCATAACGCGATATTCGATCAAATTCGTTCAACTTCCACAAGACAATCGTAAAACGTCGCCGAATTGCCGAGATCGGTCAGCGCCTGGCTTGTCACCTCGTTCGCGTTCCTGCCGTCGGGCGACAGTTTCTTCCACCAGATCGACAGTCCGACGACGAGCCCCGCCCGTGCGCGATCGGTAACCCGTGCGAGCGCCTGCATCGAACCGCGATCGTTGAAGATGCGGACGACGTCGCCCTCCGCGATGCCGCGCGCCTCGGCGTCGGACGGGTGCATGTCGAGGTGCGGCTCGCCTTCCGTCGTACGCAGGCTGTCGACGTTCACGAACGTGCTGTTCAGGAAGTGGCGGGCCGGCGGCGAGATCATCGCGAGCGGATAACGCGCGGCAAGCTCGGGCGCGGCCTCGGCCGATTCGAACGGCGGCAGGTAGTCCGGGACGGGGTCCATGCCCATCTGCTCGAGCCGCGGGCTGTAGAACTCGCACTTGCCTGACGGGGTGCGGAAACCGCCGTTCGCGAACGGCGCCTCCGGCAGCTTGAGCTTCAGCCAGCCTTCCCGCTTCAACGTTTCCCAGTCGCTGTCGAGTGCCGGGTCGTCCCAGCGGAGCGCCGCACGCGCGACCTCTTCGTCGGTGTGATACAGCGCCAGCTCGTCGAGCCTCATGCTGCGCGCGATGCCACGGAAGATCTCCGTGTTCGGCCGCGCCTCGCCCACCGGCGGAATCGACGGCAGGTTCGCCATCACGTAGGTGTGGCCATACGATTTGTGAATATCGAGATGCTCGAGCTGCGTGGTCGCCGGCAACACAATGTCGGCGAAATCGACGGTATCTGTCTTGAAATGCTCGAGAACGACCGTAAACAGATCGTCACGCGCAAACCCAGCGGCGACCTTCGACGAATCCGGCGCGACCGCCACCGGATTCGAGTTGTACACGATCACGGCTTCGACTTTCGGCCCGAATGTCGCATCGCCGGGGTGCAGCAGCGCGTCGCCGATCGCATTCATGTTGATGATGCGCGGCAGCTTGTGCGGCCAACCCGGCATCAGATCCGGGCGCAGCAGCGCCGCCTGGTTGACCGGTGCGGATTCCGACGACGACAGCAACAGCCCGCCCGCGCGGTCGCGCCACGCTCCCGTCAGCGCCGGCAGGCTGGCAATCGCGCGCACGGCATTGCCGCCGCCGCGAACGCGCTGCATGCCGTAGTTGAGGCGGATCGATGCCTTTCGCGTGGCGCCGTAGCGACGCGCAAGATCGATCAGCTCCGACGCATCGACGCCGCAGATCTGCGCGACCCGCTCCGGCGGATAGGACATGGCGCGCGCCTTGAGCGCGTCAAAACCCAGCGTATGGTCAGCGATGTAGTCGTGATCGAGCAGATTTTCGGTGATCAACACATGCATCATGCCGAGCGCAAATGCACCATCGGTACCCGGTTTCAGCGCAATGTGCTGATGGCACTTCTCCGCGGTCAGCGAGCGATAGGGATCGATCGCGACAAGACGCGCACCGCGGCGCTTCGCTTCCTGCGCGCGGGTCCAGAAGTGCAGGCTCGACGCGATCGGATTCGCGCCCCATATCAGAATCAGTTCGCTTTCCTCGAAGTGCTCGAGGTGCATGCCGAGACTGCCGCCATACGTGTATCGCAGCCCCGCCGCGCCTGCTGCCGCACAGATCGCGCGCTCGAGCCGCGATGCGCCGAGCGTGTGGAAGAACCGTTGGGCGATGCCCTCGCCCTGCACGAGCCCCATCGTTCCGGCGTAGCTGTACGGCACGATCGCTTCCGGCGCGCGCGCGGCGATTTCACCCAGGCGACGGCCGATCTCGTCGAACGCCTCGCTCCAGCTGATCGGCTCGAAGCGCCCTTCGCCCTTCGGGCCGACGCGTTTGAGCGGAACCGTGAGACGATCGGGATGATGGACGCGGTCGGCGTAACGGCTGACCTTCGTGCACAACACACCTTGCGTCGGCGGATGATCGGGATCGCCCGTTACCTTGATCGCCTTCCCGTTCTCGACGGTCACGCGCATTGCGCACGTGTCCGGACAATCGTGCGGGCAAACGGCCCGGGCTACCTGGGTGGCGGCGTTCATCGTCTTGAATGCGGAGGTGGGGATTCGCGAATTTTACGTGGACACGCCGATTAACGCGCTCATTTCGTTCGGAGCTCGGGTTATCTAAACGAAGACCGACTGACATTGCCGCCGACGTGCATTTCCGTCGCCGAAATGCAAAAACCCCCGCCTTTCGGGCGGGGGTTCCTGGCTTAGGGAGCCTGACGATTACCTACTTTCACACGGGAATCCGCACTATCATCGGCGTAGAGTCGTTTCACGGTCCTGTTCGGGATGGGAAGGGGTGGGACCGACTCGCTATGGTCATCAGGCA
>NZ_JAAGPK010000087.1:0-35650 GCF_017104685.1 Burkholderia sp. Tr-20355
TCGCGTCGCCGCCGCGATCGGGCGTATTCAGCGGGGAATCGGCGAGCACCGCCGGCACCGACAGGCGGCCGCTGTTCACGAGCTTGCGCGCGAACTCGCAGTCGCGCGCCAGCTTCAGCGTCGCGTCGCGGAACACGCGCGACACCGCGCTCTTCGGCGTGATGAAGTCGGTCGAACGCGTCGAGTTGCGGATGTTCTCGTCGGCCGCGAATTCGCGTTCGCTCGCATACGTATCGAGCAGGCTGTCGGCCGAGCGGCCGTCGAGCACGAGCTTCAGCTTCCACGCGAGGTTGTCCGCGTCCTGCACGCCGCTGTTCGCGCCGCGCGCGCCGAACGGCGACACGCCGTGCGCGGAATCGCCCGCGAACAGCACGCGCCCGTGGCGGAACGTGTCCATCCGCTGGCAGCGGAACGTATAGACGCTCACCCATTCGAGTTCGAACTCGGCATTCGGCCCGAGCAGCGCGCGCACGCGCGGGATCACCCGCTCCGGCTGCTTCTCGGCGACGGGGTCGGCGTCCCAGCCGAGCTGGAAGTCGATGCGCCACACGTTGTCCGGCTGGCGATGCAGCAGCACCGACTGGTTCGGGTGGAACGGCGGATCGAACCAGAACCAGCGCTCGGTCGGAAACTCCGCCGTCATCTTCACGTCGGCGATCAGGAAGCGGTCCTTGAACGTGCGGCCGCGGCTTTCGAGCCCCATCATCGTGCGCATCGGGCTGCGCGAGCCGTCGGCCGCGATCACGTACCGCGCGCGCAGCGTCGCGACGCCGTCCGGCGTCTCGATCGTCAGCACCGCGTGTTCGGCCGACTGCTCGATGCCCGTCACCTTGTGCTTCCAGCGGATGTCGATGTTCGGCAGCTCGAACGCGCGGTCGGCCAAATAGCCTTCGACGTAGTACTGCTGCAGGTTGATGAACGCGGGGCGCGCATGCCCTTCCTCGGGCAGCAGGTCGAACGCATACAGCTGCTCGTCCTGCAGGAACACCTTGCCGACGTGCCAGCTCACGCCCTTGTCGACGAAGCGCTCGCCGCAGCCGAGCCGGTCGAAGATTTCGAGCGTGCGCTTCGCGAAGCAGATCGCGCGCGAGCCGGTCGACAGCGTGTCGTCGTCGTCGAGCAGCACGACGGGCACGCCTTGCTGCGCGAGGTCGATCGCGGCCGCGAGGCCCACCGGGCCGGCGCCGACGACGATCACCGGATGGACGGCCGCGTCATGGGCGCGCGCGCGGTACTCGAACTTCAGCGTCTGGTAATCGATGCTCATGGTCGCCATCCGCTCGTCAACCCTGCCGTGCGCGCACCGGCGCGCCCGTCGTTCCTTTCGTCTCCTGCCGGCGTGCCTGCCCGCCTGTGTTGTCATCCGCCACGTCTCGCTCCTTGCTTCCTGTTGATTCGCGAACGGCGCCGTCCCGCGGCGCCCGCATGCCGCATTTCTTGATCGGCGACAAATTCTGGATTTACGAATAGTAAAACCAATTACGAATAGTGAAATCAACGTAAACCCTAGGCGCTGCCCCCGGGATGGGATAACCATATGAATGAAACGGCGAGCCGAGCGCGGCGCGCGCTGCTAATATCAAGAGACGAGGCGGCCCTTTCGGCCGCCATTTTTCCTTTTCACGCCGATGATTCCGCCCACCATCCCCGAGCTGGTCGCCCGTGCCGGGCAACTGCCGTATCTGCGGGAACACCTCGCGCTGGCCGAAGGCGGCACCGCGTGCGCGAATCTGCCCGAGCGCACGCTCGCCAGCGCGTACGAACCGATCTACGACGTGACGATGCCCGGCGCGCCGCAATCGACGTCGTTCGCCGACGCGATCGAGCGCTACGGCGACGAGCTCGGCTTCCAGGCGGTCACCGTCGTCACGGGGGCGGCGCACGATCCGGTCGACTCGGCCGTCGACGACCAGACGCTGGTCGCGATCGACCGCCTGTCGCGCGCGCTGCATGCAATCAACTTTTTCGGCGCGCAGCGCCACGGGCTGCTGTTCCTGCGCGTGCACGAACGGCTGCTGAAGAGCGTGAAGTACGACCACGGCAAGCACTTCTCGTCGGTGCTGCAGCGCTTCGGGCTGCCGCCGGAGCGGATCGTGATCGAGCTGCCGGCGGTCGCGGTCGCGCACAAGACCTTCCTCGGCTACCTGACGCGCAGCTACCAGCATCACGGCTTCAAGGTCGCGGACAAGCTGCCCGATCCGGGTCGTATCCTCGCGGTCGAATCGGACATGGCGCGGCCCGACTTCATCAAGATGGATGCGGGCATCGCATTGCGCGACGGGATGGTCAAGGCGCTCGTCGCCTATGCGCAGCGCGTGCGGATTCCGCTGATCTTCGACGGCGTCGTCGACGAGACGCAGTGCGAGTTGCTGCGCCAGTACGACGTGCGGTTCATGCAGGGGCCGGTGTTCGCCAAGGTCGTGACGGCCTGATCGGCAGGCGGGGACCGCGCGTGCGGGCAGCGGCGCGCGGGATGCCGGGCCCGGATGTCGCGTGGCGCGCGGGCCGGGGGAGAAACAGGCCGTCAGGCACGCGCCGTCGACTCGCGCCTGTCCGCCCGTGTCGACGGTTACCGCTCACGGCACGCCATCATCGTCGTACCTGGGCAACGCGTCGTCGATCTCGATGCCCGGGAAACGGTCCCGATACCAGACGTGCCAGGCCGGACGCAGCCGCGCCGGCTCGTCGAGCGTCGCGTAATTGATCTCGACCGTCTGCGGCGCCTCGGCGAGCCGGTATTCGAGTTGCGCGCCGCACCGGCCGCAGAAGCGTCGCTCGCCCCACGCGCTCGACACGTAGACGGTCGGTTCGCCTTGCAGGTATTCGAACGCGCCGATCGGCACCGATGCCGATGCGACGACCGCCGCACCGGTCGTGCGCTGGCAAAGCCGGCAATGGCAGAAACCGGCATCGGTCGGTACGTCGGCGATACGGTAGCGGATCGCCCCGCACGCGCATCCGCCTTCCATCGGTTCCGGGTCGGGCATCGCACACCTCGTCGTCGGGAAGCAGGCGAACGATGATGAGCGCGCTCCGGCCACAGTACAAGTGGCAGCGCCGTCGCCCGCCCTCACGCACGACGCGGAAGGCGCGCTTGCGGGGCGGCGGCGAGCGCCGCGCGCCGCGTTGCTCAGGCCGTCGGCCCGAGCCGTTGCGCGAGCGCCTTCAGCTTCGGCCCGACCTGCGTGCGGAACACGTCCTCGCCCATCGACGACGCGGGGCCGCTGCAGCTCAGGATCAGCCAGCGCCCCTCGCGCGGCTCGCGAAACGGAACGGCCGCCGCGTTCACGTCCATGTGCCACGCACGGAACGAATAACAGCACCCGCCCGCCGAGAACTCGGCCACCGCCTGCTGCGCGGCCGCGACGAGCGCATCGGCATCGGCCGCGCCGCCGGCCGCGCGGTGCAGTTCCGCGTACAGCGCGCGGCGCACGTCCTCCGGCTGCACGGCCAGGTACGCACGCCCCATCGAACTCGTCAGCATCGACAGCCGCGAACCGGGCGCAAGCCCGAGCGTCAGCGCCGTCTCGCTGCGGATCGTCTCCAGATAGATCATGTCGAGCCCGTCGCGGCAGCCGAGCGACACGGCCGCGCCGATCTCGCGCGCGAGCGCCTGCATGTGCGGGCGTGCGAGGTCGATCGTCCCCGAACCCGCCAGCAGCGCGTAGCCGAGCGACAGCACGCCGGCGTCGAGCGCATACTTTCCGAGCGTCTCGTCGTAGCGCAGGTAACCGAGCACGGTCAGCGTGTAGGCGAGCCGGTTCACGGTCGCTTTCGGCAATCCCGTGCGCTCCGCGAAGTCGCGGTTGCCGAGCATCGTCTCGCCGGGCCGGAATGCGCGCAGCAGGTCGAGCCCGCGTGCGAGCGCGACGACGAACTTGCGCTCGTCGATCGTGGTTTCGTCGATGGTTGAAAGTGTCATCTGGTGCTACACTGGGTTCGATTTGCAAAACATTGTTCCGCACAGCGGAACTACAGTCAAGCGAACTTTTGGCATGGGGCCCGGCTGGAAGACCGGACCAACAGGAGATGAAACGATGACCGCTGCAACTTTTCACTGGGACGATCCGCTGCTGCTCGACCAGCAGTTGACCGAAGAAGAGCGGATGATCCGCGACGCGGCGCAGGCGTACGCACAGGACAAGCTCGCGCCGCGCGTCACCGAAGCGTTCCGCCACGAGCGCACCGACGCCGCCATCTTCCGCGAGATGGGCGAAATCGGCCTGCTCGGCCCGACGATTCCCGAGGAATACGGCGGCCCCGGCCTCAATTACGTGAGCTACGGACTGATCGCGCGCGAAGTCGAGCGCGTCGATTCGGGCTACCGGTCGATGATGTCCGTGCAGTCGTCGCTCGTGATGGTGCCGATCCACGAATTCGGCTCCGACGCGCAGAAGCAGAAGTACCTGCCGAAGCTCGCGACCGGCGAATGGATCGGCTGCTTCGGCCTGACCGAGCCGAACCACGGTTCCGATCCGGGTAGCATGGTCACCCGCGCGAAGAAGGTGCCCGGCGGCTACGCGCTGTCCGGCGCGAAGATGTGGATCACGAACTCGCCGATCGCGGACGTGTTCGTCGTGTGGGCCAAGCTCGAGGAGAACGGCAAGGACGCGATCCGCGGCTTCATCCTCGAGAAGGGCTGGAAGGGCCTGTCGGCGCCCGCGATCCACGGCAAGGTCGGGCTGCGCGCGTCGATCACGGGCGAGATCGTCCTCGACGAGGTGTTCGTGCCCGAGGAGAACCTGATGCCGAACGTGAGCGGCCTGCGCGGCCCGTTCACGTGCCTGAACTCGGCACGCTACGGGATCGCGTGGGGTGCGCTCGGCGCCGCCGAGTCCTGCTGGCACACCGCGCGCCAGTACGTGCTCGACCGCCAGCAGTTCGGCCGGCCGCTCGCCGCGAACCAGCTGATCCAGAAAAAGCTCGCCGACATGCAGACCGAAATCACGCTCGGCCTGCAAGGCGTGCTGCGCCTCGGCCGGATGAAGGACGAAGGCACGGCGGCCGTCGAGATCACGTCGATCATGAAGCGCAACTCGTGCGGCAAGGCGCTCGACATCGCCCGCCTCGCGCGCGACATGCTCGGCGGCAACGGCATCTCCGACGAATTCGGCGTCGCGCGCCACCTCGTGAACCTCGAAGTGGTCAACACGTACGAGGGCACGCACGACATCCACGCGCTGATCCTCGGCCGCGCGCAGACGGGCATCCAGGCATTCTTCTGATCATCCGGGCGTGACGCACGCGGCAGCGGTGCCGCGTGTGCGCTCCCCAAGCAAACGGCCCGCCCGGCATCACTGCCGGGCGGGCCGTCGTTCATCGGAACCGCGGTTGCGGGCCGCCGATGCTTACTTGTTCGGCTGCGGCGTCAGGCGCAGATACGGACGCACCGCGTTGAAGCCCTTCGGGAAACGCTTCTTCAGCTCTTCCGGATCCTGCAGCGACGGCACGATCACGACGTCGTCGCCGTCCTTCCAGTTACCGGGCGTCGCGACCTTGTAGTTGTCGGTCAGCTGCAGCGAGTCGATCACGCGCAGCACTTCGTCGAAGTTGCGCCCCGTGCTGGCCGGATAGGTGATCGTGAGCCGCACCTTCTTGTTCGGGTCGATCACGAACAGCGAGCGCACCGTCAGCGTTTCGTTCGCGTTCGGATGGATCATGTCGTACAGCTGCGACACCTTGCGGTCCGCGTCGGCGATGATCGGGAAGCCGACGACCGTCGACTGCGTTTCGTTGATGTCGTTGATCCAGCCCTTGTGCGATTCGACGCCGTCGACCGACAGCGCGATCACCTTCACGTTGCGTTTCTCGAATTCGCCCTTCAGCTTCGAGGTCAGCCCGAGTTCCGTCGTGCACACCGGCGTATAGTCGGCCGGATGGGAGAACAGGACGCCCCAGCTGTTGCCGAGCCAGTCGTGAAACTTGATGGTGCCCAGGCTCGATTCCTGCTCGAAATCCGGTGCGATGTCGCCAAGACGCAGACTCATGATGTTCCCTCCTCGAACGATGCTGGTTGAAACCACGCGCCTGACAGCGCGGGACAGTCCATCAGCTTACGGGAAGCAATGGGCCGTGCGAACGATTATTCCGTTTGATATACATACTTTTTTGTCATTTTTACCCGGTGTCGAGCGGGACAGTCGGCCGCGAGGGAAACTTTTCACCCCGTTTGCCGCTCTGTTCATGATTACAAGTCGTTTACCATGCAGTCTTGCACTGCCGCCGTGTGTCTTCCCGGCTCGCCAGCAGGCAGGGGTTTCGCTACGATGTGAACCTGCAGCATGACAGCATGAAGGGAGTTGCAATGTCGGAAATCAACAAGGAGAAACTGATGTCGGATATCAAAACCGTTCTCTCGGACGCCGAAGACCTGCTCAAGCAAGCGGCGAGCAGCACGGGCGACCGTGCGGCCGAGCTGCGCGAGAAGGCGATGTCGCGCCTGAAGCAGGCCAAGGAAAAGGCAGCCGACGTCCAGGTCGTGGTGGTCGAGAAAGGCAAGAAGGCCGCACGCGCCACCGACGATTACGTGCACGAGCACCCGTGGACGTCGATCGGCGTGGCCGCCGGCGTCGGCGTGCTGATCGGCCTGCTGATCAACCGCAAGTAACGGGCTCTGCGCCGTTTCGTCCCGCGGGCCGCGTCATGCGGCTCGCGGGCGTCGAAACCAGCCTGCGGAATTCGCCGGCCGGTTTTGTTCTAGCTGCTCACTGCACGCGCACGCACCTCATCCATGACGACAGACACCACCTCGCAGCCGTCCGGCCAAGGACCGCTGCGCCGCCTCGTCGGCTCCGCGATCGGACTTCTGCAGACGCGCCTCGAACTGGTGGGCATCGAGCTTGCCGAGGAGAAGGAGCGCCTGATGGGCGTGCTGTTCCTCGGGCTCGCCGCGATGATGCTCGCGACGATGGCGCTCATCAGCCTGACCGTGCTGGTCGCGATCGCGTTCTGGGATACCTATCGCTGGCAAGCGCTCGCGGCGATCACCGCGCTGTATGCCGTTGGCGGCATCGCGTGCGCGCTGAAGGCACGCTCGGGCCTGCGCGATGCGCCGACCGTGTTCGAGGCGACGCTCGCCGAACTCGAGAAAGACCGCGAGCTGTTCCGCGGCAAGCCGTGAGCGCCATCGCGCTCGCCCCATCCACCTACTTCGCCGACGCGCCATGAGCCAGAACGTCACGGGCAATTCACCCCGCTCCCATTCGTCGCGATCGAACTGGAGTGCGTCGCAGCATCGCGCGCTCCGCAAGGAATTGCTGATCCTGCGATCCGACGTCGAGCGACTCGAACTCGCGGAAGCCGCCGGCGAGATGCGCCACGCCGTCACGCGCTTCAGCTGGCTCAAGGTGTTCATCCCCGGCCTTTCCACCAACAAGTTCAGCCAGTCCGCGAAGAACCTGAACGCGAGCCTCGGCAATCTCGTCAACCAGTATCCGATGCTGAGTTCGCTCGCGTCGCTCGTGCTGGCGAAGCCCGTTCGCTCGCTGCTGCGCGCGAGCGCGGGCCCCGCGCTGAAGTGGGGCACGCTCGGCTTCGCCGCATGGGAGGTCTACCGGATCTGGAAGCAGTCCCGCGACGAGCGCGGGCTCGACACGCACGACGACTGACCGCCGGCATCCCGCGCGCGCGGCCATGGGCCGTTGCGCGCCGTTCCTGCAGAGTCAACGCGTACCCCAGCACGCCGTGCCCGGTTCGTCCGCGTCATCGCGCCGCGCATTGCCTTTCGTTCCGGCCGAATCCAGCGTGAAGGTACCGCAGGTATCGTCGTGCATCGGGCCTGTGTCCAACGGGCTGGCCTCCAGTTCGTAGCTCACCGGCGAATCGTCGCCATCCGGCCGCCGCAGCGTCAAGCGATACACGGCTCGCCCGTCCGGCGGTGCCAACGCGAGCGCGTCCGGTAACGCCGAAGGCGGAGAACCCTGCAGCGTTTCGAGATACTGGGCCGCGCGGTACAGCGCGGCGACCGCCGACGCGCGATGAACGCGCGCGACATGCTCGCGATACGACGGGACGGCCCATCCCGCCAGCACCGCGACGATCGCGAGCACGATCATCAGCTCGACCAGCGTGAATCCCGTCGATCGGAAGACGATAGAGCGACCGTTCATTGCAGCACAGTCGCGACCCGACGCCAGCGCAGCGCGACGACACGCGCGTCGCGTATCGCGACCTGGTGCTGCAACCAGACCGCGCTCGATGGGTGCGCACCGATGCCGCGCGCGGTGACGAGATAAGCACGGCTACCGGGCGGCCCAGCTCCGCGCCATGCCTCGATCAAACACCGCGGCGGCCCTGCGGCCATCGGCCATCCAGCGAACGGCGTGAATGCTTCGGCGGACGCGAGCGGCGGCATGCGCCGCCAGCTGTCCGGCTCCACGTGCGATTCGCGCTCCCTCACATAGGGTGCCGAGCCACCGAGCAATCGCGCGGTGCACGCCGCCAGCGCGGCATCGGCTGCGTGGAATGCGATCAGCCGATCGGACAGCGATCGCGTACGGCGCGCTTCCGTCAGCGCGGCTTCGAACCACGTGCCTGTCAGCGCTGCAATGGCCGCACCGACCGCAATGACTGCCGGCAATGCGAGCCCTGCGTCGCGACGCCAGGACCGGTGTGCTGATCGGACGCGGATGCGCGGTAGCTCGTGCGCGTTCGCGGCCACGGCGCTGGTGCACGCAGCCTGTCCTCGTTCGTCGCCGCTTGCGGCGACACACCCATTCGCGTTGCCTGTTGCAACGCATCGCGCTATTGCCCGCGTGCATCGATCGGCTCCGCTCATCGCAACACCTCACGCGTGTGCGCTGCATCTGGCAACGCCGCGTCGAAGCCGAGCGCGACGTTCCGCAACGCGATGATGCGATCGAGCGTCAAACCTGCGCGGCCGTCCCGGGCAACGACAATACGACCGTTGCAGTCGACATGGCTGGCCGGCTCGCGCATCGGTTCGCCGCGTGCCCGCACGCAGACATGCACGGCTACGACATCGCGCCAGTCGTCGACACGCATCGCGTCTGCGTCGATAAACTGCGCGCCGCCGCGACGCAAATAGCGCACGCGCAATTGATCGATGCCCGACACGACGGGCTGCGGCGTCCCCGGACGGCCGCTACCTTCGCAATACAGCTCGGGCTCGCCCGTCGACGGACTGACATGCGCGTCGAAACGGTTCTCCACCTGCGGCCGTTCGCCGGGTGCGCCTACGCCCTGCCCGAGACAATCCGACACTTGGCCGCTCACCGTCGACCACGTCGACACCGCATCGCCGACATACCGGACCAGGAGGGCGTCCGATGCAGCGCGCGCGGACTCGCACTGCGCCTGTGCGCCCTCACCCCGCACACGCGCCATCGAACAGCCGAACACCGGCGGCAACGATGACGCACCATCCGTATCGAGCGGCCGGAACCCCGCCATCTGGATCTGCTGGCCAATCAACAACAGCGCGGTGCCTGCCGCATCGCGCATCCGGAATCCGTCTTCCGCACGCCGTTGCGCAATGCGCTGTGCATGATGGAGCGCGCCGGCCGCTGCCAGCACGAGGAAACCGACGGTCATCGCAATCAGCACCTCGAGCAAGGTGTGTGCGCGCATACGACGATCAGCGTGCATCGGCATCAGTCTCCCGAAATGGAATCCGGACGCACGAGGGCGGCTGCGCCGACGCGCCCGCGGCTTCGCAACGCGGCGACGCAGCCGTGTTGCCGCTGCGCCAGCCGACGACCGCGTAGCGGGCACCGCCCGGCCCTGCGTCGAGTGTCATCGTGCCGCCGGGCAACGACGCAGCCGCCAGCGCCGCAAGGCCGTCGTTTGCCCCTGCGCCTGCGTACGAGCGCTCGATACGCGCATCGGCCAGCCACAACGCACGCTCGCGCCAGATCGTCGCCCGCTGAGCGCGCGTCATCGCGAGCTGGCTGCCGGCCACGGCCAGCATCACGGTCGCGAGCAGCGCGATGGCCAGCATCGCCTCGATCAGCGACGTGCCGCGCATGGCGTTGCGCCGCGCGCTCATGCCGAGCCGCAGCGGCCGGCGACGACCCGCGCCCGGCCGCCTGCCGCAATCCGCACGCAACGCGCCAAGCGTGCGTCTTCCGCGTCGGACACCCCGCGCCGCGGACGCAATTCGAAACGCCGGATTCCACCGATGGCCTGACCGGCCGGCGGTGCGAAAGCCAGATCGTGCGCGGCGCCCGCGACGACCACTTCGGCATCGCGCGGGTAGCGTCGCAGCACGCGCGACTGCCCGTCGACCTGCCCGCTGACGATCCAGTCGCACGACCATTCGGCCGCGTCGCCCTGCTCGCCGGCACGCAGGCAGGTGCCGTCGTTCCCGGCCCGGCACAGCGTGACACGCGTGCCGAGACGCGTCGCTTCGGTACGCGCAAACGACAGCGCGCCGAGCAGCGCACGCGAGCGTGCATCCACGCGCTCGCGCATGCGCCACTGGTCGAATGCAGGCGCCGCGTAGAGCGCGAGCCCGGCCGCCAGCGAGAGCGCGACCATCAGCTCGACGAGCGTGAACCCGCCCGCGAGTCGCGCCGAACTTTTAAAGGGATGAGCGCGCAGTTCCATCGCAATCGTCCTCCACCAGGATGAGACGACGACTGTAGCGACGCGTGCGGACGCCCGCCATTTGCCGAACGGCCGACTGGCGACAAACGATCGCGGCCGACACAATCGGCGCGAACTGGACCAACGGAGGAAACGATGAACGGACGCAGCGCGTCAGCGCTTACGCGGGGTCTTGGCGGGAGAGGCGCGACGGAACTCTTCGATCACGTCGGCAAATTCGGAAACGTCCTCGAAGCGGCGATACACCGATGCGAAGCGGACATAAGCGATCGTATCGAGGCCGCGCAGCTCGTTCATTACGAGTTCGCCGAGCTTCTCGCTACGCACTTCACGCTCGCCTGTCGCGAGCAGTTGATATTCGATACGAGCGACCGCCGCGTCGATCGCGTCGGCAGCAACCGGCCGCTTGCGCAGCGCGAGTTGCATGCTGGCGACGATCTTGCGACGGTCGAATTCGGTGCGACTGCCGTCCTTCTTCACGACGAACGGCAGCGACAGCTCGACCCGCTCGTACGTCGTGAAGCGCTTGTCGCAAGCCGAGCAGCGACGGCGCCGGCGAATCGCGGCGCCATCCTCGGACACGCGCGAGTCTACGACCTGCGTGTCGTCATGCCGGCAGAACGGGCAGCGCATCGTCGATCAGCGATAGACCGGGAAACGCTTGGTCAGCTCGGCGACCTGCGCACGCACGCGCTCGATCGTCGCCGCATCTTCCGGGTTCTCCAGCACGTCGGCGATCAGGTTGCCCACTTGCTCCGCTTCCGCCGGGCCGAAGCCACGCGTCGTCATCGCCGGCGAGCCCAGACGGATCCCGCTCGTCACGAACGGCTTTTCCGGGTCGTTCGGGATCGCATTCTTGTTCACCGTGATGTGTGCCGCGCCGAGTGCCGCTTCCGCTGCCTTGCCCGTGATGTTCTTCGCACGCAGGTCCACCAGCATCACGTGGCTTTCCGTCCGGCCCGACACGATCCGCAGCCCGCGCTTCACCAGCGTCTCGGCCAGCACGCGTGCGTTCTCGACCACCTTCTCCTGGTATGCCTTGAACTCCGGCGACAGCGCTTCCTTGAACGCCACCGCCTTCGCCGCGATCACGTGCATCAGCGGGCCGCCCTGGATGCCCGGGAAGATCGCCGAGTTGATCGGCTTCTCGTACTCGGCCTTCATCAGGATCACGCCGCCGCGCGGGCCGCGCAGGCTCTTGTGCGTCGTCGTCGTCACGAAATCCGCGTGCGGCACCGGGTTCGGGTACACGCCGGCCGCGATCAGGCCTGCGTAGTGCGCCATGTCGACCATCAGGTACGCGCCCACCGACTTCGCGATCTTCGCGAGGCGTTCGAAATCGATCTTCAGCGAGAATGCCGATGCGCCCGCGACGATCAGCTTCGGCTTGTGTTCCTGCGCGAGCTTCTCGGCCGCTTCGTAGTCGATGTCTTCGTTTTCGTTCAGGCCGTAGCTCACGACGTTGAACCACTTGCCCGACATGTTCACCGGCGAGCCGTGGGTCAGGTGACCACCGTGCGCGAGGCTCATGCCCATGATCGTGTCGCCCGGCTTGAGCATCGCGAAGAACACGCCCTGGTTCGCCTGCGAACCCGAGTTCGGCTGCACGTTCGCGGCTTCCGCGCCGAACAGCTGCTTCACGCGGTCGATCGCGAGCTGCTCGACGATGTCGACGTACTCGCAGCCGCCGTAGTAGCGCTTGCCCGGATAACCTTCCGCGTACTTGTTCGTGAGCTGCGAGCCTTGCGCGGCCATCACGGCCGGGCTCGTGTAGTTTTCCGACGCGATCAGCTCGATGTGATCTTCCTGGCGGCGGTTTTCCTGCTCGATCGCTGCAAAGACTTCGGGATCGACGTTCGCGATGGTGCTTTGGGCTCTGTCAAACATACGGTTTCCGTTAAGTGTGTACAGGTTGACCGGGGCGGCCTAGTACGGTGCGCTGCTGGCGGGACCAGCTCGACGTGGCGGAAGAATCCGTATGACGCGAGGCAGGACAGCCACCGGCGATGCACGCGACGGCGCACAACGGCTGCCCAGGCGAACGGCAAAAACGGCGCCCCGCGCTTCACGGTGGGATGCTCCACCTTGACCCCGAAAGGGTTCTATCGCCAGTCACGCAGGGGTGATGAGCGCATTAGTGTATTGGATGCGTCATGATTAGGCAACCGCACGGCAGTGGCCTCCAAACAATAAGGGCCAGACTCTACGCGCCCGTGCCGAAACACTTCGCCGTCTTGCCGCGGTGCGGCATTCTCAGTAGGCTTGCGGGATTCCACCCGCTATTCCGTTACCGACCAGGAGCAGCAATGATCGTGTTCGTCACAGGTGCGTCCGCCGGCTTCGGCGCCGCCATCTCCCGCGCCTTCGTCAAGGGCGGCCATCGCGTCGTCGCCACCGCGCGCCGCAAGGATCGCCTCGACGCGCTCGCGGCCGAACTCGGCGACGCGCTGCTGCCGTTCGAGCTCGACGTGCGCGACCGCGCGGCCGTCGAAGCCGTGCCGGCCGCCCTCCCCGCCGAATTCGCGGCGCTCGACGTGCTCGTCAACAACGCCGGCCTCGCGCTCGGCGTCGAGCCGGCCCAGAAGGCCAGCCTCGACGAGTGGCAGACCATGATCGACACGAACTGCTCGGGCCTCGTGACCGTCACGCACGCATTGCTGCCCGGCATGATCGCGCGCGGTCGCGGCCATATCTTCAATCTGGGCTCGGTGGCCGGCACCTATCCGTATCCCGGCGGGAACGTATACGGCGCAACCAAGGCTTTCGTCAGACAATTCAGTCTGAACCTGCGTACCGATCTGATCGGCACGCCGTTGCGCGTAACCGACATCGAGCCGGGCCTGTGCGGCGGCACGGAATTCTCGAACGTCCGCTTCCGCGGCGACGACGCAAAGGCGGCGAACGTCTACGAGAACGTCCAGCCGCTCACGGCCGAGGACATCGCCGATACGATCTACTGGATCGCCACGCGTCCCGCGCACGTCAACATCAATACGATCGAAATGATGCCGGTCGCGCAAGCTCCGGCGGGCCTCACGATCCATCGCGGCTGACACGTCGCCCGCGGCCGCAGGCCCGCCCGCGGCCGGCCCCGGTGTGCCACGACGCACTACATTCCGTTACGAAACGGTTACGAATCCGGCCTTTGCCTTCCGGTAGAATGCGCGCCATGACTCAGCCTACCCGCTCCCCGGAAGCGCCGTCCGGCTTCACCTGGCCGGTGCGCGTGTACTACGAGGATACCGATGCAGGCGGCATCGTCTTCTATGCCAACTACCTGAAGTTCTTCGAGCGCGCCCGCACCGAGTGGCTGCGCGCGTGCGGCATCGACCAGCGCCAGCTCGCCGACGATACCGGCGCGATCTTCATCGTCCGCAGCACGTCGCTCGACTACCGCGCGCCCGCGCGACTCGACGACACGCTGACGATCACGAGCCGGCCCGGACGCATCGGCCGCGCGTCGGTGGATTTCACGCAGGAAGCCTGGTGCGGCGACACGCTGCTCGTGGCCGGACACATTCGCCTCGGCTGCGTCGACCGCGACGGTATCCGGCCCGCGGCCATCCCGCCGGCTGTGCTCGACGCGCTGCAACGCGGGCCCGTCATCGACGCCGGGCACACTCCATTGTCAACGAAGCTCGCATGAGCGCCGTTTAGACAAAGCCTATGAACTTGCGGTTCTGATTCGATACTAAGCAAGGTTCGGCGTCAGGCATGGCCGGCGCGCCGCGCCGCACGCATACCGGGCGCCCCCGAAGGGCCGTTACTCAAACCTCTATGAACACTTCTCAAGACCTGTCGATCATTTCCCTCGTCCTCAATGCGAGCGTGCTCGCCCAGGCCGTGATGGGACTGCTGCTGTTGCTGTCGCTGATGTCGTGGACCTTCATCTTCCGCAAGTGGTTCGCGATCCGCCGCGCGCGCGCGCAGACCGAACGCTTCGAGAAGGATTTCTGGTCGGGCGGCGACCTGCAGGCGCTGTACCAGAGCGCGGCCAACAACCGCCACACGATCGGCGCGCTCGAGCGGATCTTCGAATCGGGGATGCGCGAATTCCTGAAGGCGAAGGAAAAGCGCATCAGCGATCCGGGCCTCGTGCTCGACGGTGCGCGCCGCGCGATGCGCGCGTCGTTCCAGCGTGAGATGGACGTGCTCGAAGCCAACCTCGCGTTCCTCGCGTCGGTCGGCTCGGTCAGCCCGTACATCGGCCTGTTCGGCACCGTCTGGGGGATCATGAACTCGTTCCGCGGCCTCGCGAACGTGCAGCAGGCGACCCTCGCGAACGTCGCACCGGGCATCGCCGAGGCACTCGTCGCCACCGCGATCGGCCTGTTCGCCGCGATTCCGGCGGTGGTCGCGTACAACCGCTACGCGCACGACATCGACCGCCTCGCGATCCGCTTCGAGACCTTCATCGAAGAGTTCTCGAACATCCTGCAGCGTCAGGCCCAGTAAGGAGCGCGCCATGGCAGGAAGTCCCATCCGATCCAGCATGCGCGGCGGCCGCTCGCGCCGTGCGATGGCCGACATCAACGTCGTGCCGTACATCGACGTGATGCTGGTGCTGCTCGTGATCTTCATGGTCACCGCACCGCTCGTCGCCCCGTCGATCATCAACCTGCCGACCGTCGGCAATGCCGCGCCGCAGGAGCAGACGCCGCCCGTCGTCGTCAACATCAAGGCCGACCGCACGATGAGCGTCAAGTACAAGGGCGACTCGGGCGCGACCCAGGAAGACACGATGACGAAGGCCGAGCTCGACAGCTTCATCTCGGCCCGGCAGGCCGATCACCCTGACCAGCCGGTCGTGATCGCGGCCGACAAGACCGTGCAGTACGATGCCGTCATGACCGTGATGTCGGATCTGAAGGCGCGCGGCGTCAAGCGCGTCGGTCTCCTCGTCAAATCGCAATGAACCGGCAGCAATCCACGCGCAGCGCCGCCTACCCGCCTCAGCCTCCCCGCGAGCGCGGCACCTGGCGCGCGTTCGCGCTCGCCGCGCTGATGCACGTGCTGCTCGCGCTGTTCCTCTATCACGGCGTGCAGTGGCAGAACAGCACGCCGGCCGGCGCCGAAGCCGAACTGTGGACCGAGGTGCCCGACGTGCCCGCGCCGCGGCCCGTCGTCACGCCCGCGCCGCCCGCGAAGGTCGCGCCCCCCGCTCCGCCGGTGCGCGACGAGCAGGCCGACATCGCGCTGCAACAGAAGAAACGTCAGCAGGAAGCGGCCGCGCGCGAAGCGCTGCTCGAGCAGCAGCGCCGCGCGCAGCAGTTGAAGCAACAGGAAGAGGAAGCGCGCCGCGCGCAACTCGCCGCGCAGCAGGCCGCCGCGCTCGCCGCGGAAAAGGCCGCCGAACGCGACAAGCAGAAGCAGGCGGCGAAACTGAAGCAACAGCAGCTCGCGGAGCAGCAAAAGCTCGAACAGCAGAAGCTCGAGCAGCAAAAACTGCAACAGCAGAAGCAGGCGCAGCTTGAAGCACAGCAGGCAGCGAAGGCCAAGGCGGACGCCGCCGCGAAAGCGAAGGCGGAAGCGCAGGCGAAGGCAAAGGCCGAAGCGGCTGCGCACGCGAAGGCCGACGCGGCCGCCAAGGCGAAGCTCGACCGGGAACGAAATGCGCGCCTCGCGCAGATGCAGGGCCTCGCGGGTGCCGGTGAAGGCGGCGGCCAGGGCCTCGCGAAAAGCGGCACCGGCACGGGTTCCGGCGGCAACGCCGCATCGCCCGGCTACGCCGACAAGGTGCGCCGCCGCGTGAAGCCGAACATCGTCTGGGGCGGCGAGCGCGCGGGGCTCACGACCATCGTCAAGATCCGCTGTACGCCCTCGGGCGACCTGCTGAGCGTGTCGGTCTCGCGATCGAGCGGCAATTCCGGGTGGGATCAGGCGGTCGTCAATGCGATCCAGGCGTCGGTTCCGTTACCGCCCGATACTGACGGTCATACCCCGTCGAGCATTACGATTACCTTCAAGGCGGCGGAGTGAGCGCAAATGCGCTTAAACTCCGTGCGTCGCTGCCGGACGGGAACGAATCGGGTATTTTTACTGTCTCTGCGGTTGCGCAGCGATCCAAGTCACATGGGAAGCAGAAGCATGAGTTTGATGACAAAGCTAGGTTTCAGGGCACTCGTGGCCTCGTGTCTGATTACGGCGGGCAGCGCCGCTAACGCCCAGGTCAACGTGCTGATCACCGGTGTCGGGTCGACCCAGTTCCCCATCGCCACCGCGAATTTCACGAACGAGGCGAGCCTGCCGCAACAGGTCACGTCGATCGTTCGTGCCGACCTCGCCCGCAGCGGCAAGTTCACCAACATCGACGCCGGCAGCACGCCCGTGCCCGAGACCGCATCGGTCGATCTCGGCGCATGGAAGGCCAAGGGCGCGAACGCGTTCGTCGCCGGCAGCGTGAACCGCGACGCGAACGGCCAGTACAAGGTCAACTTCATCCTGTACGACACCGTGAAGCAGCAAAGCCTCGGCGGCCTGTCGCTGACGGCGACCGACACCACGCTGCGCACGGCCGGCCACAAGATCGCCGACTACATCTACCAGAAGCTGCTCGGCGTGCGCGGCGTATTCGCCACGCGCCTGTCGTACGTGATCAAGACCGGTAATCGCTACCAGTTGCAGATCTCCGATTCGGACGGCCAGAACGCGCGCATCGCGCTGTCGAGCACCGAGCCGATCATCTCGCCGGCGTGGTCGCCGAGCGGGACGAAGGTCGCGTACGTGTCGTTCGAGCGCAAGAAACCGATCGTCTACATCCATGATCTGCCGACCGGCCGCCGCTACATGGTCTCCGACCAGAAGGGCAACAACAGTGCGCCGGCGTGGTCGCCGGACGGCAACACGCTCGCCGTCGCGCTGTCGCTGACGGGCAATACGCAAATCTACACGGTCAACGCGAATGGCGGCGGCCTGCGCCGTCTCACGCAGAGCAGCTCGATCGATACCGAGCCGTTCTACTCGCCGGACGGCCGCTGGATCTACTTCACGAGCGATCGCGGCGGCGCGCCGCAAATCTACCGGATGCCCGCACAGGGCGAAAGCGCCGGTGCCGCGCAGCGCGTGACCTTCACCGGCAGCTACAACACGAGTCCGCGGATCAGCCCGGACGGCAAGCTGCTCGCTTACATCTCCCGCACGGGCGGGGGCTTCAAGCTGTACGTTCAGGATCTGCAATCCGGCGCGGCGAACGCCATCACGAATACCAATCGCGACGAATCGCCGAGCTTCGCGGCAAACGGCCAGTACGTTCTGTACGCTACCCAGTCGGGTGGTCGCAATGTTCTGGCCGCAGTGCCTTCCGACGGCAGCGCGCCGCCGCAAATCCTGTCCGTCCAGGGCGGCTCCGTTCGCGAGCCGTCGTGGGGGCCCTTCATGCAATGACCACAAGGAGAGTAACCATGATGTCGAATAAAGCTCGTCTGGCCCTGGCCGTGATGATGATCAGCGCGCTCGCCGCATGTAAGTCGGGCGTGAAGCTCGACGACAAGGCGAACAACGCGGGTGCCGTCAGCACGCAACCGAGCGCCGACAACGTCGCGCAAGTGAACGTCGATCCGCTGAACGACCCGAACAGCCCGCTCGCGAAGCGCAGCATCTACTTCGACTTCGACAGCTATTCGGTGAAGGACGAGTACCAGCCGCTGCTGCAGCAGCACGCTCAGTACCTGAAGAGCCACCCGCAGCGTCACGTGCTGATCCAGGGCAACACCGACGAACGCGGCACGAGCGAGTACAACCTCGCGCTGGGCCAGAAGCGTGCGGAAGCCGTCCGCCGCGCGATGGCACTGCTCGGCGTGAACGACTCGCAAATGGAAGCCGTGAGCCTCGGCAAGGAAAAGCCGCAGGCAACGGGCCACGACGAAGCATCGTGGGCGCAGAACCGTCGCGCCGACCTCGTCTACCAACAGTAAGTAACGGAAGAATCGCCGTATGACGCACCGTGTAACCTGGCTGCGTGCAGCCGCAGCTCTCTGCGTCGCCGGCGCGGCGTGGTCGGCCGCGCCAGCGCACGCCGGCGTGTTCGACGACAACGAAGCGCGCCGTGCCGTGCTCGATCTGCGTAGCAAAACCGACAACCTGGCGAACCAGTTGTCGGCCGCCCAGCGTACGATCCTCGATCAATCCGGCCGTCTCGACCAGCTGAACCAGCAGGTCGCGACGCTGCGCGGCGAGAACGAGGATCTGACGAACCGGCTGACGACGCTCGAGCGGCAGCAGAAGGAGTACTACCAGGATCTCGACACGCGGCTCAAGAAGTTCGAGCCGCAGCAGGCGACGATCGATGGTGTCGAAGGCACCGTGCAGCCGGGTGAAACGGATGCGCTCAATGCGGCGCAACAGCAGTTCCGCAACGGCAACTTCAAGGCGGCCGCGGCTTCGTTCCGCGCGTTCATCGCGAAGTATCCGCAGAGCCCCTACCAGCCGACCGCGCAGTACTGGTACGGCAATGCGCAATACGCGCTGCGCGACTACCGCGGTTCGACCGCGACGTGGCAAGGGATCGTCAGCAAGTTCCCGCAGCACCCGCGCGCGGCCGATGCCCTCGTGGCGATCGGGACGAACCAGCTCGAACAAGGCCAGAAGGCGGCCGCGAAGAAGACGTTCGAGCAAGTCGTGTCGCAGTACGCCGGGTCAAACGCGGCGCAGACGGCGCAGGGCAAGCTCGAAACGATCAAATAATTATCGCGGCGGGTTGTTGACACCCCATCAATCCGCCGCTATAATCTTTTGCTCTTTGGGTCGCTTGCCAAGTTGTTAAAGCAACGAACCAACAGGTTTCAAGAACGTGGGGTGGTAACTCAGTTGGTTAGAGTATCTGACTTTTAATCAGAGAGTCGAGGGTTCGAGTCCCTCCCACCCTACCAACTATCTTTGATAGTGCATTCAAGCCTCCCGCGTGGAGGCTTTTTTGCGTCTGTCGCTCCTGTGCCGAATCCGACATTTCTGCTTACCTGCGCGGAGTGCGCGTTCGAGCCACGCGCGCCCCACTCAGGGGTTAGCTCCGCCGCCCGCCAGTTCATTTCAAGTCGGTGCTCGCATGCACGCGATTTTCGCTTGAAGACTGCCGTATCAAAGGCTATCGAGATCAGCAAGCCCGCGCTCGCCGCGCCAGCAAATTCCCTGAGGTAAAAAATCCAGCACCTAGTTACGCTCAACGGCGAATCAGCTGGCGAGCGACCTCTCGGGCCGCCAGATCCGATCGGCACTGACATATCCCGAACCACCTAACCCGCGTTGGCCAAACACGACCCCGAGCAGGTCGCCAATCATTCTCGATAGCAAGAGCGCGAGACGCCCCAAAACGCGTCTCGGCACTCAGATCCGGCACTCAAGGCCGTCGTCTATTCATGGGTCGATTGCCGCTCAAGGTCCGCCGTTCTACGTAACAGCGCCTCGATCTCGCTCCGTGACGCTTCGAATTGACTTCGCATCCTTGAAAGTTCGCTTTCAAGGATGCTGGCCCGCTGTTCAAACTCATCCACCAAGATCGACTGCTTCTTATTGGCGGCGTCGATCATTACGGCACGCGCCTCATCCATACCCAAATGCAACCGCGCAATCTGCTCTGCGTGGGCTTGCGAGCGCTCCAGTTGCTGACGAAGCAGCAGCTCAATCTCCTGACGCGCTTTATGCAACTGGTCCTGCGCATCCAGCAGACGCTTCTCCAGGGCACTCGTGCGCCTCACATGCTCTTCAATCAGCGGCGTGTACGTTTTCTCGGCGGCCTCGATCGAAGCAAGGCGCTCTCGATCGATTCTCGAATGTGCATGAGCAAGTTCCTCTGCGTACTTTCGCTCTCTTTCCGCCTGCTGCCGCAGCAATGCTTCGACCTCGCCGCGGATGCTCACCGTTACCTTCGCGCACTCTGCGTCCGATTTGATACGTTCGCGAGCCAACTCTTCCTTGAGTTCATTCAACTCCTGCGACTTCTCTGCAAATCCCTCTTTGGCTTTCGACCAGCCACCATTCGCCCCTGCCATCCAGATCCGTCCTGTCTCGTACCGGCCATGGGCAATGAAATGGGCATAGGGGGGCGTACCCGCCGCAAGAATGTCGGTGTTATTAAGCAAGTAAGCAATTGGATCAAAATCCTGCGGGATCAACGGATCATTTGCCAGATGCCAATCGATGTTCAACAAGGCACTCGCTACGTGCGAGGCGCCGGACTGCTGAGTCAGCGCAATTTTTTCCAACGCCCAGTTCAGCACCAGATCGCGCACGCGTGCCTCGTGGCCGACCATCTCGCCTTCTATACTCAGCGAGGTCTCAACGGCTAAGGCTTGGCGATCGGTCTTGTTACGCTCGCCGGAAAGCGAAACAACATCAGCGCCACCAAAGAAATGACTATTGACCCAGTCGATATCGGCCCTATACCGCTTCTCGAGCCCTCCCTCGACCTCGTCAGTCATCTCGACAGACTCTGATTTGGCAAACGGCTCCGCATAAATCATTCGATCCGAAACTTCCTCGGAGAACGAAGCACCAAACTCCCGATTAATTCTACGAAGAAGGCTACGCTCCACGCCAGTCAGGGATCGATTGACAATTCGATCCTGATTCTCAAGGGTAGAAACTCCAATCAGGTCAACAAAGGAATCAACCACCCGCTTTTTGATTGCCTCGTAGCTGACGACAGTTACTTCATCGCTGGATAACACTTCGGAGAGGGATCTGAGTGTGGATATATGCAACCATTCAGCCGTATCGACCCATACCTCGAAATCCTCACACAATCCGTGACGCTTGATGAGCTGATCATAGACTGACTTCATGAACGGGATCACGTTTCGCACGTAGAAAACCACACGCAGACGAATGCCCTCTCCTCGACAAACATCGGCTAACAAACGCCAATTTTCGGAAGAAAATTCACTGAACAATTCAGATGAACAAATCGCGTTTGAATACTCACCAAAATAAGACCTAATTACAGCAGCAATTATCGAAACATCATTTCTTTCATCGCAAATGGCCTCACGCAACATCTCACCATTTCCGCTCGAAATCTGATGTTCGAACACCATCCCGGTTTTATTCAGATATCCTATGTCGCGCGCACCGAGCTTTTCGGAGTTGAATTCAAGAAAACTCTGCAGCGCAGACGATCCTGTTTTCGGGCCACCCGCATGCAAGAACAATGTAGATTTCATGTTTTTATAACCGACTCAGATCGACTTGAGTTGCGCGAATTGCGACCCACTTCCCGCCGAAATAAAATATCCGTACATCAATGAAAATTTCTTAAATTTCATGCCTTTTATCAACTCACTGAGGCCGCCTCACTCGCGATGGTTTGCAACAACCAAATTCGAATTCTCAATGTAAATATTCGTGCACTGAAACCAACACGCTTGCTTACCGCAATCTTACTGCCTTTCCTTGCACTTCTCCACGAAATTCATCCATTCGGCAGGTCGAATATCCGCTGACGAAATTGGACGGGCAACAAGCCATCAAGGAAAAAGGGGCAAATGCACGCTTCACACTGAGGCAGCGACGGTTACGAAAAATCGGCCTATGTTCAAAGCAGAATCACTGGAACAGCCAACACGGGCAGTCCACAAGCTACTGCATGCGCCCGCGGTCATTGCGGACTCCAGTTCTATCACCGCAACCGGCACCTGTGCTGCCGGCGCTCCAGGCTCGCGCGCGATAGCAAGACTTGCTTCTTTCCGGTTCCGACAAGCAGTTCGCCTGCTGCGCGACGACAATCCATTCGGACGATCCAGCGCTTCGGTAACACAAAATGCCGCCCCCCCTGCTGCTCTATGGTCATCACGCATTGCTCCTCGTATCGATCTGCAAATGTCAATGATTGCTGCCGTCGCTTGTGCATGCGCCGCCGCTCGCATTAGGCCGGATGCGGACAGGCACGCCCCGCTACTCTCATCCCAGGCGTCAACGAAAGTAGCGCCGGATTCAGTACCCGTCACTCGAAATCGACTCGCGCGCTTTTTTGAATAGAAACGAGTTTGCCGAACAAAACGTCAGCGCTCACTCACGTCCCGCAGCCCACCCCATATCCCGTGCACAGATGCCCTCAGGCAGCAGCAGCCGCTGCGAGAGTTGCCGATGCGCGATCGTGCAGGCAATGAAACTGCATCCGCGCGAACAGTGACGTTCGATATGAAAATGAATCGTACATGCGGGCCGAACAGGAACGTCTGCCACGAACGCTCGACGATCGTGCGCGCGTTGCAGCTCCGGCCCTCGCCAGCCGGCAACCCCGCGCGCTCGAAGATCGCGCGCACCCGCCCGGCAAGCGACACCAGCGTGACGAACGGCACGATCCACAATGCGATATACAGCAGCGGCCGTCCGGCGAACGCGAGCGCGCCGAACAGCAAGCCATCGCAGGCCAGCATCAACGCCACCCCTCACGCCGCATACGCGCGCGAATTTCCGGCCTTCGGCAACACATGCGCGAACTTGCTGCGCGCAAGCTTCACAACGCTCGTCACACAGCCGATCCCGCACGCAAAAGCGAGCAAGCGGCCGTTCTTCGCATCGTAGTTAGCGGTATTTGCGCCGATCTCGACGAAGTCGATCGGGCGGCCGGCCAGCGCGGTGATTTCGGCGCATGCATCCGCCGGCAAGCCGTGGTGCGTGATGACCCATTGCACCAGTGCCGCTGGCGGCACGGTCTGTTGCAACAGCGCAGACACGAGGCGCTTCAGGCTGTCGACGGTCTGCGCCATGCCCGCGCCGCCACGCAGGCTGTTCGTCTCCAGCACGAGCGCGGTCTTCGCCGCCACGGAACGAGCGACCGCGGTGCGGCTTCATTGAAGTTAGGCATCCGGAATATCTCCGCCGTCATGCGCAGCGGTATGGATGAACCGACAGTAAGGAGGCTTGTGGCACGCCGACGAAAGCGGGCCGCCGCGACCCTCGTCGCGAAGCGGGCGGCCCGATCAGGCGCCCGCCGTGCGCAGCATCACTCCTGGATCGACGGCGCGGACTCTGCGTCGGCAAAACGCGGCTTCGCGTTCTGCAGGTCGCGCGTGTTCTTTTGCACGGCCACCGAGCCGAACAGCGCGAGCACGAACGACATCGCGTAGAAACCCTTTTCGCTCAGTTGCAGCGTGGCATTGAACAGGCCGACGATCAGCAACGCGATCGACAGCAGCAGCGCGATCCAGCTGAGGCCGTAGTAGATGCCGGTGACGGGAATACCTTCCGCGCGGTCGCGCACGCTCTTCTGCAGCGAGATCGCCGCGTAAAGGCCGAATACCAGCACGGTGAAGTAGTAACCCTTCTCGTTGAGCTGCATGCCGGCGTTCCAGAGGCCGATCAGGAACGCCGCGAAGCCGGCGAGCAGCGCGGCCCACGATGCTGCCACGAACGCGAACGACGGCTGATGGATGGTGGTCTGGTTCATTGCTTTGCCCTCTCTCTCTTCTTGTTCGAAATCGTTTTCGTTGAACTGCGTTTTGCGCATGGTAGCAGCTTTGGTCCGCGAGACGACAGCCGCCGGTGCAGTCTTACATGCCGCGCTGCGCGCGGCGCCAGCGCCCGGGCGTCATGCCGAGCACCGCGCGAAACGCCTTGCCGAAGGCAGCCTCGGACTGGTAACCGACCGCCTGCCCGATCTCCGCCTGACCGCGCTGCGTGTCCTGCAGCAACGCGCATGCATGCATCATCCGGATCTGCGCGACGAACGCGCCGACACTCATCCCGGCTTTCTCGCGGAAATGCCGCGCATACGTCGCGCGCGACATGGCCGCCGCGTCGCCAAGCGACTCGACCGTCCACGGCTGCTCCGGCGCCCGCAGCACGGCCTGGACCGACGGGCCGAGCCGCGCGTCGGCCGCGAGCGCGAGCCAGCCGGACGGCACGCTCGCGCCGCGGCCATAGGCACGCAGCGCATACGCGAGCAGCGCCTGGCCGAGCGCGTTCACGATCGCGCCGGCGCCCGGCTGCACGTTCGACGCCTCGGTGCGCAGCACGCTCGTCAGCAGTTGGAGCGGCTCGAACCCCGAGGCCTCACGCAATCCGACGTGCAGCACCTGCGGCAACGCGCGCATCAGCAATTCGCCTGCACCACGCGCGTAGACGAACCGTCCGCACAGCAGGTCCACACTCGCGCTGTGCGGCGCGGCCGGATCGAGATTCGACTTGACCGGCAGCACCGCGCCGTCGCCGGCACCCGAATCGCGTAGCGGCACGACCGGCTGCGACCGGTCGCGCCCCGTGTCGAGCAGGTCGTGTGCGCCGCCGGCTGGCAACAGCAGGAAATCGCCTTCGGCGAGCTGCAGCGTGCGTCCGTCGGCCGTGCGCAGTCGGCACGTGCCGGTCAGCACCAGATGGAACGCCGCCTCACCCGGCGGCAGCGGGTCGTGCGGCATGGCGAATGGCCCGTCGAGCAGGCATCGCACGTCGAGCTCGACATGGCTGCGCCCCAGCGACAGCAGTTGACTCAAGGCATCCATGAGACGATTGCGCTAAAAATTGACACTCTAGCGTATCGAAACCCTCAGCGCGAACGATCAGAATAGGTCTGCATCGCCCGAAATCGCGGCGCCCGCCGCCCTCCTCACCTCTTCTCGAAAAGGACGCATCATGCTGAACTGGAACGAATACCGGAAGGAACTCTCGACGCGCATCGGCGACATCGCCAAGCTGTCGCCCGATACGCTGGCCGGGTACAAGGCGCTGTCCGGCGCCGGCGCCAAGACCGGCCATCTCGACGCAAAGACGCGCGAGCTGATCGCGCTCGCGGTGGCCGTCACGACGCGCTGCGACGGCTGTATTGCCGTTCACACCGCCGAGGCGACGAAGCACGGCGCAACCAAGGAGGAAGTGGCGGAAGCGCTCGGCGTCGCGATCGCACTGAATGCAGGCGCGGCGCTCGTCTATTCGGCGCGCGTGATGGACGCGCTCGGCGACTGACCGTCACCGCAGTGCCGTCGCGGGCCACCCTGCTGCGTGGCGCCCGGCCGTCCGGCCGGGTGGCCACGCACCTCGCGATGGTTGAAGATTGGCCGGCGTTCTCGCGCCGGCAGCCGCCGCTGCGCCGCGCGCAGGCGCGGGCATGCCGCGAAGTCGGCTACCATGCGCGAACGATCCATCGTAAAGGAGCGTTCCATGTGCCGCTGGCTCGCCTATACGGGTAATCCGATCCATCTGGAAACCGTGCTGTTCCGCGCGAAGCATTCGCTGATCGACCAGAGCCTGCATTCGGAACTCGGCGCCACGACCACCAATGGCGACGGCTTCGGCATCGGCTGGTACGGGCGCCCCGACGAACTCCCGTTCCGTTACCGGTCCGTCCATCCGGCATGGAACGACCGCAACCTGCGCGAAGCCGCGCGCGCGATCCGCTCGCGAATGTTCATCGCACATATCCGCGCGGCGACCGACACGCCGGTACAGGAAACCAACTGCCACCCGTTCCGCCACGGCCGCTGGCTGTTCGCGCACAACGGGTTGATCCGCGACTTCCACAAGCTGCGCCGCGACCTGACGATGAAGGTCGATCCCGCGCTGTTCCCGACGCTCGAAGGCTCGACCGATTCGGAGCTGATGTTCCGCCTGGCGCTGACTTACGGCCTCGAACAGACGCCGCTGCCGGCACTCGAACGAATGGTCGGCGTGGTCGAGGAAACCGCCACGCGGCATCGCGTGGCCGATCCGCTCAACATGACGGTCTGCGCGACCGACGGCGACCGGATCATCGCGGTGCGCTATTCGAGCGAACGGCAATCGCGCTCGCTGTTCCACAGCACGTCGTTCAAGCACCTGCACGAACTGTATCCGCATAACCCGCGCATCGCCGAAGCCGGCGACGACGCGTTCATGGTCGTGTCGGAACCGCTCGTCGACCTGCGCGGTGCATGGGAGGAAGTGCCGGAGGGGATGGCGATTGTCGCGCATGGCGCGGATGTGCTGCAGCAGCCGTTCGCGCCGCGGCACAAGTAGCGGGCGGCGCCGTGCGCGCCGTCAGCCGCGGCGCGAGAACCGCATCCGGATCGAATCGAGCTCGGCCGGCAGCCGGCGCGAACGCTCGCGCCGCCGCGGCAGCGCGGCGAACCCGAGCCGCTCGTACAGCGCCCGGGCGCGCCCGTTGCGGGTCAGCACGTCGAGCACGACCTCGCGGCTGCCGTCGGCCGGCAACGCACCGGCGTCCAGCGCATCGCGAAACAACGCACTGAAGATACCCGTGCCGCGCTGCCGCTCGTCGGTCGCGCAATGCGCGACGAGGATCTGCGAACGCTTCGGCGCCGGGAGTTCCGTTTCGAGGATCAGCCCGCGCAGCAACTGGCCGATCGTGCGGCGCACGCCGAAGAAACGCGCGAGGGCCCACACGACATGCACGTCGTCGAACATCGTCCGCTGCCCGTCGTGAATCGCCATCACGGCAAGCACGGTGCCGTCTTGCGCAACCGCGACGCGGTGCCGGCGCCACGAGAAGCGCCCGTGACGCGAGCGGAATGCCCGCTGCAGGAACGCGATGCAGCGCGCGTCGCTTTCGCCGAGAAAGAACCCGAATTCGGCCACGCCGGACGCAAACACGAGCGGCCCGCACGCCGCCGCATCATCCGCATCGGCCGCGCGAAACCGCGCGGGCTCGCCGGCGCGCGGAACCGCCCGCACAAACGCGGCGGCCTGCGTCATGCGCTCCGTCCCGCCAGGCGCGACAACACCCGAACCGTCCGGCTGATCTGCTCCGGTTCGTGTGTCGAGCAGATGAAGAAACGCAACCGCGCCGCCTTTTCCTCGACGGCCGGATAGAAGATCGGCTGCACGTTGATCCCTTCGTCGAACATCGCATTCGCCCATTGCGCGGCCTTCAGCGAGCTCCCGGTAATCACCGGCACGACCGCATAACCCGCACTCGTGCCGGTATTCAGCCCGGCGGCGCGCGCCTCGGTCAGGAACTGCCCCCCGCGCGCCTGCAGTTGCGCGACGCGCGCCGGCTCCGCCTGCAGGCGTTCGAGCGCGGCCAGCGACGCTTCGGCGAGCGTCGGTGCGAGTCCGACGCTGTACAGAAAACCCGGCGCCAGATGACGCAGCATGTCGACGAGCGGCTGGCAGCCGGCGATGAAACCGCCGCAGCCGGCCAGCGTCTTGCTCATCGTGCCCATCCACATGTCGACCTGATCGGGGGCGACGCCGCAATGCTCGCGGATACCCTTGCCGGTCGCGCCAAGCACGCCGAGCGAGTGAGCCTCGTCGACCAGCAGGAACGCGCCGTGGCGCGTCTTCACGTCGACGAAGCGCTGCAGGTCGGGGAAATCGCCGTCCATGCTGTACAGCCCTTCGATCGCGATCAGCACGTGCCGATATTCGCGGCGCACGCGCGACAGCAGTTCGTCGAGCGCCTGCCAGTCGTTGTGCGGGAAGCTCAACCGCTTCGCGCCGCTCAGCTGCGCGCCCTGCACGATGCTGTTGTGCGCGAGCGCATCGTGGACGACCAGGTCGCCCGGGCCGAACAGCGCGCCGATCACGGTCACGTTGGTCGCATGCCCGCTCACGAACGCAACGCAGTCGTCGGTCTCGTAGAACGCGGCCAGCGCGCGTTCGAGGTCGCGCTGCACCGGGCGTTCGCCCGCGACCATGCGGCTTGCCGATGCCGACGTGCCGTAGCGGTCGATCGCGGCTTTCGCACGCGCGGACACGTCCGGGTCGCCGGCCAGGCCGAGGTAATTGTAGTTCGCGAAGTTCAGGTATTCGCGGCCGCCGATCTGCGTCGTCGCACCGGCGACGCCGTCGTGCACGCGGAAAAACGGCGAGTCGACGCGCAGCTTCTCGCCCATCTCGCGCATGATCCGGACCTGCTGATACTGCGGCATCGATTCGAAGCGGCTGCGCGCCGACGCGGTCTGCGCAGCTGGCGTGCCGGGCACGCCGGGCGCCGCCGCGGCATCGGTCGCGCGTTCCAGTTGCCGTTTCAGGGCTTTCGCCGCCAGTTGCTGGCGAAGATGCTCTCCCAGTGCCATCGCTTCCTTCGCTGTATCCTGAAAAGGCGCTATGTTACGCCGCGTATTTTGAAAAAGCGTGGATTCAAGTCTCGGAAAAGTCGGCCCACTGCCACGCATCGGGCGTAGCGAGCAGCGCATCGACCAGCCGGAAGTTCATTTCGTGGCTCGGCCGCAGCGCGCTCACGCGCGCCAGCAGCGGCGCACCGGCCAGCGCGAGATCGCCGACCAGGTCGAGTACGCGATGCCGAACGAACTCTTCCGGCAGCCGCATCCCGCCCAGCACGCGATTGCCGACGATGGACGCGGTACACGACGGCCGCGCGCCGCGCAGGATCGGCACGCCGCGCAGATACCCGGCGACGATCGCCGGCACGGCCCACTTCACGCGCCCGTACGAGCGCGACGGCGCGATTTCGGTCGCGAATGCGGCCGGCGTCAGCGCGCCGTCCCAGTGCATGTCGCCGAAGCCGCGCAGGTCGTTGCGTACGCTCAGTTCGTAGCGCGGCGCCGGCTCGATCCGCATTTCACGCCGCTGGTCGCCCTCGCCGTCCGTGACGACGACGGGCCGCAGCACCCGGATGAAGCGTTTCGGCGCATCGAGCGCGACGCGGCCGCATGCGCGGATCGCATCGACCCACGGCGTTGCGCTGCCGTCGAGAATCGGCACCTCCTCCGCGTCGAGCTCGACGATCGCGTGATCGATTTCGCACGCGAGCAGCGACGCAAGCAGATGCTCGACGGTGCGCACGCCGACGCCGTCGGCATTGCGCAGCATCGTGCAGAGCGGCTGCGCGCGGCGCAGCGCGGGATCGACCGGCAGCGTCGCGAGTGTGCGCCCGTGCGCGACGCGGCGGAACGCAATGCCCGTCACGCCGTCTTCCGGGCGTCCGGGCAGGATCCGCACGCCCACCCGGCGCCCCGTGTGCAGCCCGTGCCCGTCGATCGTCAGCGGCCGTGCCAGCGTACCCTGGCGCGTCGCCCAGCCTGCCGGTGCGCTCATCGGACAACCTCCAGCGGCGGCGACGCATGACCGGCGACGGCCGCCGGCCCGGTGTCGAGCATCGCGCGCGCTTCGCCGTCGATCGCATGCTTCGCGGCAAGCGCCGCGACGGCCTCCTGCGCGGCATCGGTCGCGGAGCCTGCGTCGGCATCGGCCGAGGTGCCGATCGAATCGACGATGCGCCCGGCCAGCGTCGTGACCGACGCGCCTTCGGCAATCGCCATCACCGACAGCTTGACCTCGAACGCTTCCTCGACGGCAAGGCCGAGCTCCATCCCCATCAGCGAATCCATGCCCATGTCGAGCACCGACTTGTCGAGCGCGATGCGGTCGGGCGTCATGTGCAGAATCCGCGCAATCTGCGCCTGCAGCGTCCGCGCCACCAGCGCGATCGCTTCGTCGCGCGGCAACGCGAGCACCTCTTCGCGCAGCTGCGTGCCGCCGTCGCGCGCATCGCCGCCGCTCGCGTGCGATTGCAGCAGCGCATACCGGCGCGCCTTCGCGGCCGGCATCCCGCGTGCCACCGCGTGCCAGTCGAGCCGGACCACGGCTTCGCCGGCCGCGCCTGCAACCAGCGTGCGCTCGAGCGCGACCATCGCCTCGTCGGACGTGATCGACGCACCGCCGATCCGCGACTGCAACGCTTCGCGCGTATCGGCGTGGCGCGCGAGGAAACCGACGTCCTCGAGCGGCCCCCAGGCCATGAACGTGCCCGGCAACCCTGCCGCGCGGCGATGTTCGACCAGCGCTTCCAGGAAGGTGTTGGCCGCGACGTAGTTCGATTGCCCCGGATTGCCGAGATAGGTCGTCGCCGACGAATAGACCACGAACAGGTCGAGCGGCAGCGCGCGCGTCGCGCGATGCAGGTTCCACGCGCCGGCCACCTTCGGTGCGAGCACCGCGGCCATGCGTGCATCGTCGAGATTGCGCACGAGACCATCGTCGATCGACATCGCGGAATGCAGCACGCCCTTCAGCGGCACGTCGCGCCGGACGATCGCGGCGATCATCGCGTCGACCGCCGCGGCATCGGTCACGTCGCACGACACGACATCGACGGTGACGCCCAGCGTGTCGCGCCAGCTCGCGACCTCGTCGCGCGCCGCGGCGGCGAGTTCGCCGGAGCGGCTCGCCAGCGTGATCCGGCGCGCGCCGCGCTCGACCATCCAGCGCGCGCTCGCGAAGCCGAGCCCGCCCGTGCCGCCGACCACCAGGTACGCACCCCGCGGATCGAGTGCGAGCGAGCCCGCGCCCGTCACACCGCGCGTCGGCGCCGGCGTGCCGGACGGATAGGTCACGAGCACCTTGCCGATCTGGCGCGCCTGCTGCATGTAGCGGAACGCATCCTCGGCCCGTTCGGCGGGGAACGCGCGATACGGCAGCGGATGCAGCACGCCTGCCGCGAACAGCGCCATTACTTCGCCGAACAGGCGTTCGGTCAACTCCGGCAGCGCGCCCATCAACTGGTCGGCATCGATGCCGAAATAGCTGATGTTGTTGCGGAACGGCCGCAGCCCGATATGGCTGTTTTCATAGAAATCGCGCTTGCCGAGCTCGAGGAAACGACCGAACGGACGCAGCGTGTCGATGCTGCGCACCATCGCTTCGCCGGCCAGCGAGTTCAGCACGATGTCGATGCCCTGCCCGCCCGTCATCGCGCGGATCTCGTCCGCGAACGCGAGACTGCGCGAATCGAGCACGTGATCGGCGCCAAGCAGGCGCACGAACTCGCGCTTCTCGTCGCTGCCGGCCGTCGCGAACACTTCCGCGCCGAAGTGGCGCGCGAGCTGGATCGCGGCGATCCCGACGCCGCCCGCGCCGCCGTGCACGAGCACGCGTTCGCCGCGGCGCAGCCGCGCGAGTTCGACGAGCGCGTAATACGCGGTGAAGAACGTGGTCGGCACGGTCGCCGCTTCCTCGAACGACAGGCGTTCGGGCTTCGGCGCGATCGCTTGCGTACGCGTCCTGACGCGCGTCGCGAACGATGCCGGCGCGAAGCCGAGCACCGCGTCGCCCGGCGCAAATGCCGTCACCGCGCGGCCGACCCGGACGACGCGGCCGGACAGCTCCATGCCGATAGACGCGCCCGCGAAGCCGGTTTCGACCGCCTCATCGGACAGGAGCCCCATCGCATACATCACGTCGCGGAAATTCAGGCCGGTGGCAACCGGCTCGATTTCCACCTCGTCCTCGCCCAACGGGCTTTCGGGCAACGCAAACCATTCGAGATTGCGCAACGAGCCCGGCGCGTCGAACGCGAGCACCGACGCGCGCGCGATCGCGCCATTGCTGCGCGCCGCGGCTTGCGCGGCCGTCAACATGCGCGGCACCCGCCGCCCGTGTGCGCTCAGGACGACTTCCTCCTCGACTGCCGAGCCGGTCAGCTCGCGAATCAGCGCATCGGGAATCCCGTCCGCCGTCTGGTCGACGTCGATCAGGCGGCACGCGAGTTCGGGATGCTCGTTCGCGAGCACGCGACCGAGGCCCCACAGCGTCGCCTGTTCCGGGTGCGCATTCGCGGCCCCGGCAAACGGCGCGCCGCCGCGCGTGACGACGGTCAGCCGCGTGGCCGCGTTCGGCTGCGCGCCGAGCGCGCGCACGAGTGCCGCCAGCGCGATCGCGCCGTGACGCTGCGCGGCCATCAGGACGTCGCCCGTCGCGGCCTCGGCGAGCGGCGTTTCCGGTGCGCAGAACACGACGTGCGCTGGCTGCCCGGCCGGCAACGACGCAATCGCATCGACCGCGTGCGTGAGGTCGACGATATCGGCCGGATAGCCCGCCTGCGCGAGCGCATCGGCCAGTTGCCCGCCGAAACCGCCGACCGCATCCGGCGCGTGCATCACGAGCCAGTGTTCGTTGCGTGCGAGCGCATCGAGATCGCTCGGGTCGCTGCCATGTTGGGCGGCCTTCGTGCTCGCGGGATTGCGCGCGACGACGAACGTCGGCGTGCCGTCCAGGTCGAGCGATTGCTCGACGTGCCGCACAACGTCGACGTAGCCTGCGCGCGCGAGCGCGGCCTCGAGATCGGCCGGCGCCAGCGGCACGGGCGTGTCGGCTTCCGTCGACGCCGCCTGCGCGGCGAACACGATGTCGGAGAAACGGCCGCGGCGCGACTCGGCCAGCAGCAGCAATCCACCGGGCGCCAGCCACGACCGCATCGCATGCAGCGCGTCGGCCACGTCGTGACGGCCGCTCAGCGCGCGGTTCGCGACGATCAGATCGTAAGGCCCGGCGTCGTCGGCCGACAGCGACAATCGCTCGCCCGACTGCAGCGCCACCGTGCGCACCGCCGCTTCCGCGTCCGTGTCGAACCCGGCCAGCTGGCCGGCCGTCGCGGCAATCGTATGATCGCAGCGTGCGGCCGCGAGATGCATGCCGAGCGTCTGCAGCACGTCGCCGTCCGTCGCACCGAGTTCGAGCACGCGCAGCCGGCGTGCCGGCTGCCATGCGTCAACCGCGTGCCCGACGCCGGCCGTCAGCAGCGCGTGCACGTGCTGCCAGGTCGGCGACGCGGCAAGGAGTTGCTCGACCAGACTGTGGCCGGTCGGCGACAGCCCGCGTGCGCCATCCTTCGCGCCGCTCAGCACGTCGGCCAACGCCGCGCCGCAATGCGCAAGCAGCGTCAGCTCGGCCACGTGCGCCGGCGATTCGGCCAGCAGCCCGCGCCACAGCTCGTCGAGCGGCGGCAACGCCGCGCATGCCGCGTCGTCGCGTACGAGGTGCGCGCCGTCGCGATGGGCCAGGCCGTCCTCGACGAGCATGTCGGCAAGACGCGCCGCCAGCGCCGCACGCCCGGGCGCCGGCTGCCAGGTGTCGGCGAACGCGCCGAGCGCATCGAATGCGCGCAGCACGTAGAGGCTCGCGAGCACGTCGAGCAGCGGCAGGATTTCGGTCAGATGCCGCGTGCGGCGGCCGTCGTCCTCGGCCGTCTCGAGCCAGGCGACCGCCTGCGCAAGCAGCGCGTCGGGCGCCGGCAGACCGGCCGCATCGACATCGCCCGGCAGCGGCGCCTCTTCGAGGCGGTACACGAAGCGCGCAGGCAGGTTCTGCCGGCGGCCGACGAGGTCGACGCGCCGGAACCGGCAAGCGCCGAGCCGCGCGACGATCGCGCCTTGCGCGTCGAGGAATTCGAAATGCGCGACGACCGAATGCGGGCTGCGCCGGTCGATCCGCGCGAGCACGCGAGCGACCGTATCGCCGCGCAGATAGTCGACCCGGCCGATCTGCACCGGCACGTAAGCCGGATGCTCGCCATCGCGCGCGTGCGCGGCGAGCAGCGCGAACAGCGGATGAAACCCGCTGTCCATCAGCGCCGGATGCAGCAGATAGGCGGACAACGCCCGCGCATCGCCGCATGCGGCGGGTGCCGAGACGTCGGCCAGCGCCGCGTCGTCGCCCGCGGCGACCCGCACGCTCCGGACCCAGCGGAACGCCGGCCCGTACGTGAGGCCGATCGCTGCGGTGTTCGCATACAGCGTGTCGCCGTCGGCGGCCGGCAGCGCAAGCAGGCGCTCGAGCGTACCGGACGGGACGACCGGCGCGGCGCCGAGCGCGCAGCCGCTCTCCAGCATCCGCCCCGTCACGTTCAGCGTCCATGCGCCGTCCGACATCCGGTCGCGCGTCTCGATCGTGAAGGTCGCGGTGCGCGGCTCGATCACGAGCCGGAACAGCTTCGACTGCTGCGGCTGGAACACGACCGGCGTGCGGATCTCGACGTTTTCGAGTGCCGCATCCGGCGTATCGAAGAAGGTGCGCGCAGCGGCAAGCGCCATTTCGACGTAACCCGCGCCCGGGAACGCCACGCCGCCGTCGACGACGTGATCGGCCAGCATCGGCAGCTTCGCCGGATCGAGCTGGTTTTCCCAGCCGAATGCATGTTCATGCAGGCGATAGCCGAGCAGCGGATGCTCGCGGCGGCGATTGACGAGGCCGTAGCCTTCGACGGTCGGCGTCAGCCAGAACCGGGCGCGCTGCCACGGATAGGACGGCAACGCCGCGCGCGACGTGCCCGGTGCAAAGCGATCCGGATCGACGCTCGCGCCGTGCGCGATCGCCGCAAGAACCGCCTGCCGCAGCGTCGCCGCGCTGCCGTGATCGCGCTTGAGCGTCGGCAGCACCGTGCCGGCCACGCCCGCCGCCGTGAACGCCTGCTTCACGTATGTGCGCAGGATCGAATGCGGCGACACTTCCACGAACAGCCGGACGCCCTGCTCGATCAGATACGCGACACCGTCGCCGAAGCGCACGGGCTCGCGAATATTGCGCCACCAGTAGCGCGCGTCGAGCTCGGTACCGGCGAGCGCCCCGCCGGTCACGGTCGATACGAACGTACCGTTGCCCGGTTGCGGCCGCAGGCTGGCCAGTTCGGCCAGCACGATCGGCTCGATGCGATCCATGTGGCTGCTGTGGAACGCATAGTCGAGATCGAGCATCTGGAAGAACTTGCCGCTGCCGCGCAGCGCGGCCTCAAGTGCCTGCAGGCCCTGCAGTTCGCCCGCCAGCGTGACCGCATCGGGGCTGTTGATGCCGGCGATTTCGACGCGCCGCGCGAGCCCGTGACGCGCGATCAGTTCGCGTGCGGCCGCGTCGCCGATGCCGACCGCGGCCATCCGGCCGCTGCCGCGCGTCATCGACTGCGCGCGGCTGCGGATCTTGATCACGCGCACCGCATCGGCGAGCGACAGCGCACCCGTCACCCACGCCGCAGCAATCTCGCCGACGCTATGGCCGATCGCCGCGTCGTAACGCATCCCGCGCGCATCGATCACGCGGATCATGCCGACCTGGATCGCGAACAGCAGCGGCTGCGCGTTCTCGGTCGCGGCGAGCCATTCGGCGCCCGCGCCGGCCAGCCATTCCGCGCCCGGGCCGCCGCGCATCACGTCGACGAGCGACGGGCTGCCGTCGGCGCACCACAGCGCGTCGACTTCGTCGAGCGCCGCGCGGAAGACGGCGTTTTCCGCGTAGAGTTCGTTGCCCATCCCGACCCACTGGCAACCGTTGCCCGAGAACACGAGCGCGGTGCGCGGCGTGTCCGCGGGCGCCTGACCGGTGACCACGCAGGCCGGCACGCCTTCCCGCGCCGGCTGGGCCAGTGCCGCCAGCGCCGCGCGGCCTTCGGCCACGTCGGCCGGCGCGATGATCGCGCGATGTTCGAGCC